>NZ_WHOV01000056.1:0-135027 GCF_009765395.1 Pseudomonas sp. BAV 4579
GAAGATGATGCCCAGCGCCAGGGGAATCATCAGGCCGCTGGCCACCCCCTGGACTATGCGCGCCAGCAGCACGCCGGCGATGGACTCGGCCAGGGCGCCCAGCGCCGAGCCGGCGATGAAGGCCAGCAGCCCGAGGCGATAGAGCCGCCGCCGCCCGAGGCGCCCGGCCAGAAAACCGGTCAGCGGCATGGTGATGCCCATGGCGACCATGAAGCCGGCGACGATCCAGCTGGCCGCCAGCGGACCCAGGTCGAAGGCGGCGATGAAGGCCGGCAGGGCCGGATTGAGCGCGGTATTGGCCAGGCTGACGGTCACCGTGCCCAGCAGCACGTTCACCGCCACCCAGACCCGCGGGATCGCCACGCTCACGCCGAGGCCCTCCCGTTCCCGTCGAGGAACAGCTGCCGTGGGCGCGGATGGCAGAGGAAGTCCGCGTGGGAGATGTTGTAGCCATAGGCGCCGGCCAGGGGCAGCACCAGCAGGTCGCCCACCCGTACCTCACCCAGCGGCTGGCCGCGGCTGAGGATGTCCTTGGGAGTACAGAGCTGGCCCACCACCGTCCAGGCCTTGCCTCCGGTAGCGGTCGCCCGCGCCTCGCGGGGCAGGTGCAGCACCGGGTGATCGTGCCCCTGGGCCACCGGCAGGCGGAACTGGTGGGTCCCGCCGCGGCAGACCAGGAAGTGCTGGCCGTGGCTGGTCTTGGTATCCAGCACCTCCATGGCGTAGTAGCCGCAGAAGGCCGCGAGGAAACGGCCCGGTTCGAAGCGGATCAGCGGCGGCTGCGCCTGGGCGGCCAGACAAGCGCGCAGGTGCCCGCACAGCCGCGCCCAGTCGAATCGCCGACCTTCGCGGTAATCCACCCCGATACCGCCCCCGACGTTGAGCCGCACCAGGCTCTCCGGGCGCCGGGCCAGGCCGCGCCAGTGCGGCCAGCGTTCCAGGTAGAAGTCCAGCAATTGCAGATGGCGCTCGACCGAGTGCTGGTGCGACAGGGCATGCACATGGAAACCCTGCAGCTGCAGGTGACTGGCCGCCTCCACCGCTGCCACCGCGGTGGGCAGGTCGGCCTCGTCGAAGCCGAAGGGCGTCGCCGTACCGGCCATGGCCAGGGTACTGGTCAGCCCGGCCGGCAATTGTGGGTTGATGCGGATGTACACCGGCTGTAGCCGCCCCAGGAAGCGGGCCAGGCGTTGCAGGCGCTGGATCTCGCCGAGGCTCTCCAGGTGGATGGCTTCGACCCCGGCGCTCAGGGCGGTGCGCAGGTCGGAATCCAGCTTGCCCGGACCGGAGAAGATGAACGGCTTGCGCTGCGGGCAGGCGGCGAGGCGATCGATCTCGCCACCGGAGGAGATCTCGAAGCCGTGCACCAGCGGCGCCAGGGCCGCCAGGATCGGCGCCTCGCTGTTGGCCTTGATGGCGTAGTACAGCTCCACGCCCGGCGGCAATTCGGCCATCAGCGCGGCGACGTGCCGCCGCAGGGCATCGAGGTCGTAGACGAAGGCCGCCAGGGGATCGCTGGACTGCGCCTGGGCCTCCCGCAGGGCGGCGCGGACCATGGCCGGTAGCTCACCCATGACGCACCTCCGCGCCCCAGGGGCAAGGCAACTGCACATAACCGGCCTGGCGATCGGCCTGGGCGGCGAGGCGCACCTTGAGATTGGTCTTGCAGGGAATCGGCTGGCCGGCGATCAACGCATCCAGCTCGGGCGCGGCGCGTTGCAGATCCCGGCGGATGGCGATCAACTCGGCTTCCACCTGCCGCCACAGACGCGGCGCCAGGTGCGGACGCTCCCAGCTCAGCGCCAGCACCGCCTCGGCGAGGTTATTGACGAACAGGCAGTAGGCGATGCGCCGCCAGCCCTGGTCGCGGCTGTAGAGCAACGACTGCCGCACCCGGGGATGGACGTGGGCGTCCAGGGCCTCGGCGCCCAGGGAATCGGTCAGCTTGATGCCTTCGAAGTCGCGCAGCAGCAGCCGGACGGGCCGGCCATTGTCATGCACCAGCACGCAATTCTGCAGGTGCGGCTCCAGCACCACGCCGTGCTCGAAGAACAGTCGCAGCACCGGCCCCAGCAACAGCCGCTGGTAATCCTGGAACCAGGCCAGCCGCGCCTGATCGCTGGGTTCCCGACCGCCGCAGCGGCTGAGGAAGTCCTGCAGCAACGGCTGCAGGCGGGTGTCGCGGGCAAACAGGGTGCCGGCCAGCAGGCAGCAGTCGGCGCCATGCTCCAGGCAAAAATTCTCGCGCAGGATGGCGCCGGTCTGCTCGCGGAACCAGCGCTCGTCCTCGGCACTCGCCGCCGGCGGTGCCCAGCTCAGGGCCCCCGGCTCGCGCACCATGTCCAGACCCGCCACCCGCCCCTGCAGACGCTGCATGAGGCGATCGACGATCAGGCTGCTCTGCAGTTCGTACCAGGCGTTCTTGCGCACGCAATTGGTGATGCGCACATTCAGCGAGCCCTTGACGAAAAAGGTATGGCCCGCGCGGTACCAGGTGCGCATGGAGGCAGTGGGACTGGCCAGGGCGCCGCTGGGCCCGAGGTCATGGATCAGCCCCTGGCTGACCACCGCCTGGACCCGCGGATCGCCCAGGAACAGCTGCGCCTGGACCGGGTGCAGCACGATCCGCGCCCGCTCCGGAGCGGCCTGCGCCTGGTCCACAAAGCCTTGCAGCACCTGGGCATCGCTCAGGCCGTTGCCAGCCACCTGCAACCCGGCGCGCGGTACCTCCAGCACGTGCATGGGGGTGCTGGTGTGCAACTCCGGTGCATAGGCCTCGGCCGGCAGAGGCTCCGGCCAGCGCCGCGCCTTGGGCGCCGGGTGATTGGGATGGCCGAACCAGAGGCCCTGCTCGCTGGCCAGGTAGTCGCTGAGCGGAGCGAGATGTCGCGTGACCTGCACGTGGTCGACGATGGCCGCGGTCAGGCGCTGGCTCTGCAGGACCTGCTGCAGCAACTCGCCATTGTGGGCGCCGGCGAGTTCTTCGCAGGCCTCCAGCAGATAATCGATGAAGGCGGGAAAGTCCGGGCAATACCAGGGCTGGTCCCCGCGTCTTACATAGATATCGGATAGATAACGCTGACTGCCGAGTTCATCCTGTCGATCGACGACCAGAAAGAACTGGCGGTCTCCAGGAAAGTTGATCAGCAAGGGGACGCCGCCGTCTTGCAACCAACTCAGATGATTGGCCGGCGCTATACCGCGCCGATCTTCCGGCCAGTTATAAGTCAGGCACTTTTCCGGCAGCGCGAATTCCTTGATGAGGCAATTCATCAGGGCATGGGAAGACGCCAGCTCGCTGACGATGCGGGAAAGCAGCGTGGATTCGAAAGAAGTCATGGCAGTGTCCAGAAGGTTGGGCGTCGCGGGGAGCGATCCGGTGTCACGGCACTCGGGTGGTGCCTTGCGCTCAGCCACGGGGCTCGGCCAGCGCCGCCACGAGGGCCGCCTCCAGGCGTTCGAGCAGCACCAGGCAGTGGCTTTCCTGCAGGATCAGCGGGGGCAGCAGGCGCACCACGTTGCCGTCGCGGCCGCCGCGCTCCAGCAGCAGCCCCTGGGCGAAACAGTGGCGCTGGATGGCCGCCGCCAGGGCGGGATCGGCGGGCAGGCTGCCGAGCGAATCCGCTTCGCCACCCGCAGCGACGATCTCCAGGCCCAGCATCAGGCCGAGGCCACGGACATTGCCGATGGCGGGGAAACGTTCGCGCAGCCGCTCCAGATGCCGCTTGAGCCAGCCACCGAGCTGGGCGGCATGGCTGACCAGGCCTTCGCGCTCGATGACCTCCAGGGTGGCCAGCCCCGTGGCCATCGCCAGCTGGTTGCCGCGGAAGGTCCCGGTATGGCCACCGGGCTCCCAGGCGTCGAATTCGCGGCGAATCGCCAGCAGGGCCAGCGGCAGGCCACCGCCCACGGCCTTGGACAGCACCAGGATGTCGGGCTCGATGCCGGCATGCTGGCAGGCGAATAGCTCGCCGGTACGACCGAAGCCGGTCTGGACCTCGTCGACGATGAGCAGGATGCCGTGCGCCCGGGTGACCTGGCGCAGGGTCCGCAGCCAGGCCGCCGATGCCGGGTTGACGCCGCCCTCCCCCTGGACCGCCTCGACGATCACCGCCGCCGGCCGACAGACGCCGCTCTCCACATCGCCGAAGAACCGCTCCAGATAGCGCGCCAGGGCCGCGGCGCCCTGCTCGCCTCCCAGGCCCAGCGGGCAGCGGTACTCATGGGGATAGGGCAGGAATTGCACCCCGGGCATCAACCCCGCCACGCCCTGCTTGGGCGCGAGATTGCCGGTCACGGCCAGGGCGCCGTGGGTCATGCCGTGGTAGCCGCCGGAGAAGGCCACCACGTTGCTGCGTCCGGTGACCTTCTTGGCCAGCTTCAGCGCCGCTTCCACCGCATCGGCGCCGGACGGCCCGCAGAATTGCAGGCAGTAGTCTTCCGCCCGACCCGGCAGCAGGCCCAGCAGGCGCTCGCTGAAGGCGTCCTTGAGCGGCGTGGTGAGGTCCAGGCTATGCATGGGCAGACCGCTGCCGAGAAAATCGGTGATGGCTGCGGTGACCGCCGGATGGTTGTGCCCAAGGGCCAGGGTGCCGGCCCCGGCCAGGCAATCCAGGTAGGTCTGGCCTTCGACGTCGGTCACCCAGACACCAGCGGCCTTGGCGATGGCCAGCGGCAGCTTGCGCGGATAGCTGCGGACATTTGATTCGAAGCGCGCCTGGCGAGCGAGAAAGAAGGCGTTGTCGGCTACTGCGGTATCGCGACTGAGGGATGGTTGAAGCATGGCGTCAGACCTCGGGACGTTTATCTTCGGTAACGATAATCAGTTTCATTCTCATCTTTCAACCGCTATTCCGGTAAATAGCCCAGTCTTTGAACTCGCCCAACTTTGGCCAATCTGCGGACGATAAAAAACCCGAATTCACTACAGTCCGTTATTGAAATAGCTCGGCGATAAGCCTGATAAGGATCTTGTTTCAGCTATATCCGCAGGGCACTCCTGTCGATGAACAACGAATTTCAATCGAATAATGCAGCAAGGCTATTCCGTTAATTAACTGCTCATAAATGTGCCGCCGCGCAGGACTGCACCAGCCTTGCGCGGCAGCGGGCTCCGGCGGCGTCAGAACGCCAGGGTGGTGGAGAAGACGAAGGTCCGCGGCGTGGAGATCGTCAGGCCGGGTTCGCTGTCGTCGGACGCGCCGGCGGAGGCCCAGTAGCGCTCGTTCATCACGTTCTCCACCGAGGCCCTCAGGGTCACGCGGGTGGCGTCGACCTTGAAGGCGTAGCGCGCGCCCACGTCGAAGCGATGCCAGGCGTCGATTTCCTTGCTGTTGGCCTGGTCCAGATACTGGGAGCTGGTGTAGATCCCCCGTCCGGTCAGGGTCAGGCCGGGCACCGCCGGGATGTCCAGTTCGGCGCCGAGGTTGGCATTGAGCCTGGGCGTGGCCGGGGCGCGATTGCCGTCGAAGGTGCCGCCCACGGTGTCCTTGAGTTCGCTGTCGATGTACATCAGGCCGCCCAGCACGCGGAAGCCGGCCAGCGGCTCGCCGAACACGCTTAGCTCCGCTCCGTCATTAACCCGCTTGCCGTTGGGACCGAAGGTACGGCTGGCGGCGTTGGTCTCATAGGCTGGCTGCTTGATGCGGAAGGCACTCGCGGTCACGGCCACGGCACCGAAGTCGTACTTGGCGCCCACCTCCGCCTGGCGGCTGATGAAGGGCGGGAAGATCTCGTCCTCGTTCAGCGCGGTGGACGGCGCGATCTTGCCCTGGCTGAGACCTTCCATGTAGTTGGCATAGAGCGACAGGCGCTCGGTGGCCTTGAACAGCACCCCCGCCGAGGGCGAGACCTTTTCCTCGTCGTAGGCGGTGGTTTGCTTCACCCCATCGGACCAGTCGTCCACCTTGACCCGCTGCCAGCGGGCGCCGAGGGTGACCAGCAGGCGGTCGTCGAAAAAGCCCAGGGTGTCGGCCAGGGCCACGCCACTGAAGCGGTTCTCGGTGTAGTCCTTGGCATCGGACCGGGTGCGCACGCCCGGCGCGGGCAGGTCGCGGGGCGCATAGAGGTTGCTCGCCCCGCTGGCGTAGCGCCCGCCACCGTTCTCGAAGTCCATGTAGAAGTAGTCGGCACTGACATTGAGCTCGTGGCTGACCGGCCCGGTCTGCAGCCATTTGCGCGCGCCCAGGTTGGCGGTGCGGACGTTTTCGTCGCGGGTGAAGTCGCGCGGCTGGACGGTGAAATCGCCGGCGTCGTTGGTGAGGGACACATTGTGGCGGAGGAAATCGTGATCGCTGCGGCGCGCGCCCACGGCGCCGTAGACCATCAGCGAATCGTCGACGTCGAATTCGCCACGCAGGGCACCGAAGGTGTCCTTGGTCTGGGCCCGGGTCCAGCGCTGGGCATAGTTGTGGCGCACGTCGTCGGCATCGGGCACCCGGGCATTGGCGCCGACCAGCACCCGCTCCTGGGGCGCATCGGTGTCGCGCTCGGTGTGGCCGAGATCGAGGCCCAGGCGCAGGCGTTCCACGCGATAGTCCAGACCGAGCACGCCCATCTGCCGGTCGACATGCTGGTGATCCCAGGTGGTGTCGCCGGATTGCTTGACGCCGTCGAAGCGCATCCCGAAGCGATTGTCCGCGCCGAAGCGACGGCCGATGTCCACGGCGCCGCCCACCTGGCTGTCGGAGGCATAGCTGCCGGTGATTTCGGTGATGGGCTGATCGGTGGCACGCTTGGGCACCACGTTGATGCCCCCGCCGACGCTGCCGCGAGGCGAGATGCCGTTGAGCAGCTGGCTCGGCCCCTTGAGGATGTCGACCCGTTCGGCCATCTCCATGTCGATGGAATAGGTCGGCAGCACGCCATAGAGCCCGTTGTAGGCGACGTCGCTGTTGAACAGGCTGAAACCGCGGATGGTGAATTGCTCGAAGCGACCACCCGACGGATTGGTGGAGCGCACCGAGGGATCACTGGCGATCAGGTCGGTAAGGGTGCGGGCCTGGAGATTCTGGACGGTCTGGGCGGTGTAGGAGGTCTGGCTGAAGGGCGTGTCCATGAAGTCGCGATTGCCCAGCAGTCCCTGGGAGCCCTGCCGCGCGACCTGGCCGCCGGCGTAGGGCGTGTCATCCGCCTGCAGACTGGTGGCGACGATGGAGGTGCTGGCCAGCTCCTGGACGCCGCTGTCCTGCGGCGCTGGCGCCAGGGTGAAGTCGCGCTCCCCCAGCGGTTGCAGCCGCAGCCCCGAGCCGGCGAGCAGGCGGTTGAAGCCCTCCTCCACGCCATAGTCGCCGTTGAGGCCAGCGCTGTCGCGCTTGCCCACCAGTCCCGGATCCACCGCCAGATTGACGCCGGACTCCGCGGCGAAGCGCGTCAGCGTCTGGGCGAGATTGCCGGCGGGAATCTCGTAATGCCGGCGGGCGGCCTCCTGGGCCCAGGCGGAACCCGCCCACCAGGGAGTACCACTCAACGCCACCAGCAAGCCCGTGCGCAGCAACGGACGCAATACCAACGCCACCATCGAATCCCCTCCTTTGATTGTCCTATGCCGTTAATGACCGACAGGTACGGAAAAGGGGACAGACTTTTTTCAGGCGGCGACCGCGCGAGGTTTCAGGGTCACCCAGAAGCGGGTACGCCAGTGCAACTCCACCGGCAGCGTCGCCGCCAGCAGCGCCAGTACCCGGTCGGTATCAGCGAGCTGAAAGCTGCCGGTGACCCTGAGGTCGGCCACCGCGGGATCCCAGCGCAGCAGGCCAGGACGATAGCGACTGAATTGCTGCAGGAATTCGCCCAGTGGCTGGTCCTGGGCGATCAGCACGCCCTGGCGCCAGCTCAGCAGCGTCGCGGAAAACGGCTCTATGGCACCGATCCCCAGGGTACTCAGGCGCAACTGCTGGCCCTTGCCCAGTTCCAGCCCCGGCCCGCTCAGCGGTCGCACCCCCACGCTACCGCTGACCACGCGCACGTCGCATCCTTCATCGTCCTGCTGCACGCAGACCTCGGCCTGCTCCACCATCAGGGTCCCGAAGCGGGTATCCAGCCTCAGCGCCTGGGTACCGGGTACGCGCAGCGAGAGCTCGCCGCGAACCAGGGTCAGGCGTCGCCGGGTCTGATCCAGGTCCACGGCGGTCGCGGTATTGAGTTGCAGCAGGCTGCCATCCGCCAGGGTAAGGCTGCGGCGTTCGCCGGTGGCGGTGCTGAGATCGGCGGTCCAGGCGTCCAGCGGCACTTCCTGGGTCAGCCACCACCCCGTCGGTACCACCACCGCCAGGCCCAGCAACTGCCGCAGGGCGGTACGTCGGCCGCGATCGGCCGGTTGCAGACTGGCCATGGCCAGGCGCGACGGCACCGCGGCGAAGCGTTGCTGCAGCGCCAAGGCCGCCTGCCAGGCGCGCTCGTGCTCGGCATGGGCCTGGCGCCAGGCCTGCAGCTGCTGGTGTTCGCGCTCGCCAGCCGCACCGGATTCCAGCAACGCCAGCCAGCCCGCGGCCTCGCGGATCGCGGTCCGCCGCCGGTCCTGGGCGCCGTTCAGCACAGCTCCGCCAGCAGGCAATGTTCATAGGCCTGCGCCATGTATCTCTTGATGGTGCGCTCGGAGACCTGCAAGCGCTCGGCGATCTCGCGGTAGGTGAGGTCTTCGAGCTGGCTGAGCAGGAACGCATGGCGCACCTTGGCGGGCAGGCCGTCGAGCAGCTCATCGAGGGCCTGCAGGGTTTCCAGCAGGACCCAGCGTTGCTCGGGCGATGGCGCGCAGGCCTCGGGCAGCTCGGCCAGGGCGTCGAGATAAGCCTGCTCCAGGCTGCGCCGACGCTGGAAATTGATCAGCAGGCGCTTGCCGATGGTCACCAGGTACGCCCGCGGCTCCTGCAGTTCGCCCAGCACCTCGGGGTTGCGCACCAGCCGCAGAAAGGCCTCCTGGCTGAGATCGGCCGCATCCCATTCGCTGCCCAGTCGCCGCCGCAACCAGGCCTGTAGCCAGCCGCTGTGGTCGCAATAGAGCCGATGAAGATGGCGTGAGGATGCGAGAGCCATATCACTCATGACGGGTGCTGCCTGCTCGATGATGCTTAGATGATATTGATTCTACTTTACATCACGCATCGGCGACCAGCCCGGAGCCGTCTATCCCTGCCCTTTCGCCCGGAAGATGGGTAACTGCCAGCACGGAGTTCAGCCCGCCGGGCTTTCCGCCGGCACCGGCGACAGATCGACACTCCGGCAATAGTCCATAAACAGCCGCGTCGCCTTGGTCGGCTCGTTGTTGCGCAGGTAGGCCATGATGAAGGTCGAGGCCGGCATGTCGTCGTGGATGTTGACCTGGGCCAGGCGCTTGCCGTCGTAGGTCAGGTCGGTGGTCGGCCGGGTGACCAGCACGGAAAAGCCCAGCCCCTGCCCCACCATGCAGCGCACCATCTCGATGGAGGGGGAGCTGTAGGCCACCGTGGGGTGGTAGCCCTTCTCCTTGAAGATGTCGATGAAGTAGTTACGGCTGGGCACCACGTCCAGCAGGATCATGGGCTCGCGACTCAGCTCCTTGAGCGTCACCGCCTTCTTGCCCGCCAGGGGGTGGGCAATGGGCAACAGGGCATAGGGCTTGTGCGGCGCATTGAGCTTTTCCTTGGTGATGGAATCGCCCAGCTCCAGATCGTAGAGAAACACCAGGTCGAAGCGTCCCCGGTGCACGCCGTGCATGAGTTCGTGCTGCTCGCCGTCGTGCAGCTGGATGGTGATTTCCGGATAGAGCCGCTTGAAGCCGGCGACCAGCTTGGGCAGGTAGAGCGGCGCCGCGGATTCGAAACAGCCGATGGCCACGGTCCCCGAGACCATCTCGTTTTCCGCCTTGGCGTTCTGTTCCAGCTCGTGGGACAGCCGCAACAGTTCCTTGGCCTTTTCGTAGAGTCGGCGCCCGCTGGCGGTCAGGGAAACGCCCTGGGCGTGATGGCGGATAAACAACTTCTGCTCGAAACTTTCTTCGAGATTCTTGATGGCGACGGAAATCGACGGCTGGGATATGTGCAGTTGTCGCGCCGCCTCGACGATGCTGTCTTCCTCGACCACCGCGACGAAATAACGAAGTTGCCTGAGCGTAAAGTGGGTCACGGATTACCTATAGAGAAAAACTGTACAGAACTCGCCTCTGCATAGCCTTTACTCTCGAAGCGAAAGCTATGCCAGGCCGCTTGCGGCCGCCGCCCACTCCTATCAAACCCTTGAATATCCAGCGGATCTTCGTTGTATCCCTGCCGCGCTGATGCACCAAAATCCTGCACTATGGCCTTTTATGGCGGCACTTTGCCCCTTATAAGGGCATAGGGGGAAAAGCCTCAAGGAGCCGCTGCCTCTGTATAGCAAAGTCCTATACAGAGGCCCGTAATTTGTTAATTGACGATAAGTCCGCCGATTGCCAATTCTGTAATTGCAGCGACCGGACAGCCCTCTTCGGGCCTGTCCTTCCAATGAATGGCGACAGGTTTTAACGATGACTTTCGACTGGAACTACATGTTCGGCCTTATCGGCGACACTCAATTCTGGCTGGCAACCTGGACCGTCATCAAACTCAGTACCCTCACCTGGGTCATCAGCATCGCCCTGGGCTTCTTCATCGCCCTGGCCAAGCAGTCCCGGCATCCCGCGCTCAACCTGCCGGCCCGTGCCTACATCTGGTTCTTTCGCAGCGTGCCGCTGCTGGTGCTGCTGATCTTCATCTACAACCTGCCGCAGGCGCTGCCGGGCACCTCGGTGGTGCTGGCCGATCCCTTCTGGGCCGGCCTGATCGGCCTGGTCATCAGCGAGACGGCCTATGTCGCCGAGATCCACCGCGGTGGCCTGCTGTCGATTCCCAAGGGCCAGGGTGAGGCGGCGCGGGCACTCGGGCTGCGCTTTCTCGGCACCCAGTGGCGCATCGTCATTCCCCAGGCCCTGCGCGTGGCCCTGCCGTCGCTGGCCAACGAATACATCTCCATCGTCAAGCTCAGCTCCCTGGTGTCGGTGATCTCCCTCACCGAGATCCTGATGGTCGGCCAGCGGCTCTATTCGCAGAATTTCCTGGTCATGGAGACCATGGTGGCGGTGGCCTTCTACTACGTGCTGATCGTCACCCTGTTCGACTTCCTGCTCAAACGCCTGGAGCGCTACCTCGACGTCACCCAGCGCAAGGTGGTGCGGACCCCCGATGAACAGGTGCTGGCCCTGGCCACCCAGGCGTCGACCGCCAGCGCCAAGCCGCAGTGGGACGCCAGCACTCCCGCGCTGCAGGCAGCGCGCCTGCACAAGGCCTACAACGACGTCGAGGTGCTGGGTTCGGTCAACCTGCGCGTCCAGCCCGGCGAGGTGGTCTCGGTGATCGGCCCGTCCGGCTCGGGCAAGACCACCCTGATCCGCCTGCTCAACGGCCTGGAGCAACTGGACAACGGCGAGATCCGCATCAACGACCAGCCCTTCATCCACCTGCACAAGGACGGCGCCCAGAAGCCGCGCTTCATCGAGCACAGCGAGCATCGCCTGGACATCGGCATGGTGTTCCAGAGCTTCAACCTCTTCCCCCACCTCACGGTGCTGGACAACCTGCTGCTCGCGCCGCGCTATCACCGCCTGGATACCCCCGCGGCGCTCAGGCAGCAGGCCTATGCGCTGCTGCACAAGGTCGGGATGCTCGATCACACCTGGAAGTATCCGCACCAGCTGTCCGGCGGCCAGCAGCAGCGCGTGGCCATCGCCCGGGCGCTGATGATGCGACCCCAGATCATGCTGTTCGACGAGCCCACCTCGGCGCTGGATCCGGAAAAGGTCAACGAGGTGCTGCAGGTGATCGAGGCCCTGGCCCAGGAGGGCATCACCATGGTGATCGTCACCCACGAGATGAACTTCGCCTTCAAGGTCTCGGACCGCATCGTGTTCATGGAAAAGGGCCGCGTGGTCTGCGACGACGCGCCCCAGGTACTGCGCAACGGCCAGCATCCCCGCGTCGAGGCTTTCCTCAAGGACGTGTCCCTGGCTTGACCCCACCCTTGGCTTCTGGAGAACCCCTATGATCGAGCAAGCGCAACTGGACCAGTTTCATCGCGACGGCTACCTGGTGGTCGAGAACCTGCTGACGGCCGAGGAAATCGCCACCCTGCAGGCCGATTTCGAGCGCTGGGTCGAAGACAGTCGCAGCCACGCCGAGGCCTGGGGCGAGACCCAGGACGGCCGTGCCCGCTTCGACGTCGAACTGGATCACCGGCCCGATCACCCCTCCCTGCGCCGGGTCAGTTCGCCCACCGAGATCTCCGCGGCCTATCGCCAGGTCGCCTTCACCTCGCGGATGGCCCAGGTCGCGGCTCAGCTCATCGGTGGCAGCGGCACGCGATTCCACCACAGCAAGATCAATTCGAAGCTGCCGCGCACCGCCACCCAGGTGAAGTGGCACCAGGATTTCCTCTTCACGCCCCACAGCAACGATGACGTGGTCACCGCGCTGCTGATGGTGAGCGAGGTGACCCCGGAGAACGGTCCCCTCACCGTCATCCCCGGCAGCCACCGGGGCCCGCTGTGGTCGCACTGGCAGGACGGCCGTTTCACCGGCGCGGTCGACGACAACGTGGTGGCCGAGCGCTGCGGCGAGCCCGTGGCCTGCTTCGGCCCGGCCGGCTCGGTGTGCTTCATGCACACCCGCCTGCTGCATGCCTCCAGCCCCAACCAGACCGAGCTGCCGCGCACCCTGTTCATCAGCGTCTATGCCGCCGAGGACGCCCTGCCCTTCGGCGAGAATCCGCTGCCCAGCGAGCACGCCGGGGTGCTGGTGGCCGGCCAGGAAAGCGGGCTGGTGCGCAGCGTGGCCAACAGCGTGCGGCTGCCGCAGAAACCGCGCGGCGCGTCCTTCTTCGTCCAGCAGGCCGGGCTCGACCAGGCTGCCGTTTGACCCTTCCTACTCTTCAAGGAGCTTCGTCATGCAAAGATTCAGCAAAGCCTCGATTCGAATCCTCTCCGCCGCCGTACTGGGCGCCGGCCTGGCGCTGGTCTCCAGCCTGGCCTCGGCCGACTTCCTGCAGCCGGGCAAACTCGTCGCCGGTTCCGACCTGACCTTCTTCCCCTACGAATACGTGCAGGACAACAAGCCGGCAGGCTTCGACATCGAATTCGTCGAGGGGCTGGGCAAGCTCATGGGGCGCTCCGTGGAAACGCTGGACACCCGTTTTCCCAACCTCATCACCGGGCTGCAGGGCGGGCGCTTCGACATCACCAACTCCTCGATGTACATCACCGCGGACCGCCTCAAGGTGATCGACATGATCCCCTACCTGAAGAGCGGCGAGTCGATCATCGCGCTCAAGGGCAGCAGCTATCAGCCCAAGAAGCCGGAAGACTTCTGCGGCCACAAGATCGGCTCCATGGGCGCCACCTCCTGGCTGCAGCAACTGCACAAGCTCTCCGACGAGTATTGCGTGAAGAACGGCCTCAAGCCGATCGCCGTGAGCGAATACGGCACCGATCCCCAGACCACCCAGGCGCTGCTGGCCAAGGCCGTGGAAGCGCAGATCACCGACGCCGCCGTGGCCCGCGGCCTGGTGGAAAAGCTCGGCAATCGCGTGGTGATCTCCTCGGACAGCCTGATCTACCCGGTGCTCAACGGCTTTGGCGTGAAGAAGGGCAATGACCAGGTCAAGACCGCCCTGGTGGAGGCGCTCAAGCAATACAGCGCCACCCCGGAGTACGCCGCCCTGCTGCAGAAGTACAACTTCCAGGCGCCCACCGAGGCGGACATCGCCGCCCTGATGCCCAAGCCCTGAGCCTTCCGGAGGCACGACCATGGCACTTTCTCCCGAGGAACGGCTGCGCATCGATCTGGCGGCGACCTTTCGCATCATCGCCCACCTCGACATGCACGAAGCCGTCGCCAACCACTTCAGCGCCGCCGTCTCCGCCGACGGCAAGCGCTTCCTGATCAACCCCAAGTGGAAGCACTTCTCGCGCATCCGCGCCAGTGATCTGCTGCTGCTCGACGCGGAGGATCCGCAGGGCGCCGAACGGCCCGACGTGGATCGGACGGCCTGGTCGATCCATGGGCAGATCCATCGCCGGCTGCCGGAAGCCCGGGTGGTGCTGCACCTGCACCCGGTCTACATCACGGCGGTGGCCTGCCTGGCCAAACCCGAGGTGCCGCCCATCGACCAGAACACCGCGCGCTACTTCAATCGCCTGGCGGTGGACGAACTCTATGGCGGCATGGCCGACACCGAGGCCGAGGGTGCGCGCCTGGCCGGGTTGCTGGATGGCAAGCAGCGCCTGCTGATGGGCAACCACGGCGTCATGGTGATCGCCCCCACCATCGGCCAGGCCTTCGACGATATCTGGACCCTGGAGCGCGCCTGCCAGATCCTGGTCACCGCCTGGTCCACCGGCCAGCCGCTCAAGGTGCTCTCCGCCGAGGTCGCCGAGAAGACCGCCCGCGCCTGGGAAGGCATCACCGACTTCTCCGAGCAGCACTTCGCCGAGATGAAAGAACTGATGATCCAGCAGGACCCTTCCGTACTGGATTGATCGCCGCGGAGCCTGCGCGCTCCGCCCTCCTACTGCTTAGATGACGGCCGCACCCCGCCGCGTGGCCGAAGGGTACCCTCATGTCCACGTTACCGACCACGATCGACACCCTGGTGATAGGCGCTGGCCAAGCCGGCGTCGCCATGAGCGAGCACCTGGGACGGCTCGGCATCGAGCACCTGGTGCTGGAAAAGAATCGCATCGCCGAAGCCTGGCGCACCGGTCGCTGGGATTCCCTGGTGGCCAACGGCCCGGCCTGGCACGACCGCTTCCCCGGGCTGGAATTCCAGACGCCGCCGGACGGCTTTCCCGGCAAGGACGAGATCGCCGCCTACTTCGAGACCTATGCCCGGCAGATCGGCGCGCCCATCCGCACCGGCGTCGCCGTCACCCGGGTGACCCGTCAGGCCGGCCAGGCGGGCTTTCTGGTGGAAACCTCGGCGGGCAGCCTGAACGCCCAGCGCGTGGTGGTGGCCACCGGTCCCTTCCAGAAGCCGGTGATCCCGGCCATCGCACCCACGGACGAGGGCCTCTACCAGATCCACTCCGCCCATTATTTCAATCCGCAGCAACTGCCCGAGGGCGCGGTGCTGGTGGTGGGCGCCGGCTCCTCCGGGGTGCAGATCGCCGAGGAATTGCTGCGCGCCGGCAAGCGCGTCTATCTCTCCGTCGGCCCCCATGACCGGCCGCCGCGGGCCTATCGCGGCCGCGACTTCTGCTGGTGGCTGGGCGTGCTCGGCCTGTGGGATACCGAGACCATGCAGCCAGGCCGCGAGCACGTGACCATCGCCGTGAGCGGCGCCCGCGGCGGCCATACCGTGGACTTCCGCCGCTTGGCCCAGGCCGGCATGACCCTGGTGGGCCTCACCGACAGCTTCGTCGACGGGGTGGTGCGCTTTCGCCCGGACCTCAACCAGAATCTCGATGCCGGCGACGCCAACTACCTGGCCCTGCTCGACGCCGCCGACGCCTATGCCGCCCGCCACGGCCTGGATCTGCCCGAGGAGCCCGCTGCCCGCGAGCGGGTGGCGGACGCCGACTGCATCCGTGAACCGCTCAAGGAACTGGATCTGCGGGCTGCAGGCGTCAGCGCGGTGATCTGGGCCACCGGCTATGCCACCGACTTCAGCTGGCTGCAGGTGGATACCTTTGCCGACAACGGCAAGCCCAGGCACCAGCGCGGCGTCGGCGCCGAGCCGGGCATCTATTTCGTCGGGCTGCCCTGGCTCAGTCGTCGCGGCTCGGCCTTTATCTGGGGCTGCTGGCACGACGCCCGCCACGTGGCCGACCAGATCGCCATCCAGCGCCGCTACCAGGACTACCGTCCCAGCATCGAGACGACCGCCCACCCCCAGCAGTCGCGTAGCGCCTGACGCCCTTATCGAGACCCGGAGATCCCCCATGGCCACCCCGACCCACACCCGTATCCGCATGTTCAACACCAAGGACACCTACCCCAACCAGACCCTGGACAACGACCTCTGCCAGGCCGTGCGAGCTGGCAACACCGTCTATGTACGCGGCCAGGTGGGCACCGACTTCGAGGGCAACCTGGTCGGGCTGGGCGATCCCCGGGCCCAGGCCGAGCAAGCGATGAAGAACGTCAAGCAACTGCTGGAAGAAGCCGGCAGCGACCTCAGCCACATCGTCAAGACCACCACCTACCTGACCGATCCGCGCTATCGCGAGCCGGTGTACCAGGAGGTCGGCAAGTGGCTCAAGGGCGTCTTCCCCATCTCCACCGGCCTGGTGGTCGCGGCCCTGGGCCAGCCCCAGTGGCTGATGGAGATCGACGTCATCGCCGTGATCCCCGACTGAGGCCGCCCCATGACCTTTTCCCTCATCGCCCGCTGCGCCGAGACCGGCCAGTTCGGCATCGCCATCAGCTCGTCGAGCATCGCCGTAGGCGCCCGCTGTCCCTGGCTGCAACCCGGGGTCGGTGCGGTCAGCTCGCAGAACATCACCCTGCCCGCCCTGGGACCGCGCACCCTGGAGCGCCTGGCGCAGGGTCTGACACCCGCGGCGGCCCTGGCCGAGAGCCTGGCTGGCGACGGCTACGCCGAGTATCGCCAGGTGACCGTCATCGACGCCCAGGGGCGCAGTGCCCACCACAGCGGTGCCCATACCCTGGGCGTGCACCAGGCGCGCAGCGGCCGGGACTGCGTGGGCGCCGGCAACATGCTGGCGAGCCCCGCGGTGGTAGAGGCGCTGGTGGAGAGCTTCGAAAGGAGCCAGGGCGCTCTTGCCCAGCGCTTGGTGCTGGCCATGCAGGCGGCGATGGCTGCCGGCGGCGAGGCCGGCCCGGTGCACTCGGCGGCGCTGCTGGTGGTGGGCGACGCCAGCTGGCCCATCGTCAATCTGCGGGTCGACTGGGCCGAGACGGACCCCATCGGCGAGCTGGCGGCGCTGTGGCGCGCCTATGAACCCCAGTTGCAGGACTACCTCGACCGCGCGGTGCGTCCAGATCTCGCTCCCGGCTACGGCGTCCCGGGAGACGACCGATGAGCACCAGCCGCGAACTGCTGGCGCAGCTGGTGGCCTTCGACACCACCAGTCGCGAATCCAACCTGGCGCTGATCGACTTCGTCGCCGGCTACCTGGAGGGCTTAGGCGTACCCTACGAGCTGATCCACAACGGCGCAGGCACCAAGGCCAATCTGTTCGCCACCCTGGGGCCGGCGGACGTTCCGGGCATCGTGCTCTCGGGGCATACCGACGTGGTGCCGGTAGACGGCCAGGCCTGGACCCGTCCCCCCTTCGCCCTCAGCGAAAGCGCCGATCGGCTCTACGGTCGCGGCACCGCCGACATGAAGGGCTTTCTGGCCTGCCTGCTGGCACTGGTGCCCGCGGCCAGCCGTGCGGCCCTGCGCCGCCCGCTGCACCTGGCGCTGTCCTACGACGAGGAAGTCGGCTGCCTGGGCGTGCGCAGCCTGGTCGACCAGTTGGCCCAGCGTCCGGTCAAGCCGCTGCTGTGCCTGATTGGCGAGCCCACGGAGCTGAAACCCGTGCTCGGTCACAAGGGCAAGGTAGCCATGCGTTGCCAGGTGCACGGCGCGGCCTGTCATTCGGCCTATGCACCCCAGGGCGTCAACGCCGTCGAATACGCCGCGCGCCTGATCGTCGAACTCGGCCGGCTCGGCGAGGCGCTCAAGACAGCGGAACGCCAGGACCCCCGCTTCGATCCGCCCTTCTCCACGGTGCAGACCGGCCTCATCGGTGGCGGCCAGGCCCTGAACATCGTGCCCCAGGACTGCACCTTCGATTTCGAGATCCGCGCCCTGCCCGCCCAGGACCCCTACCAGGTGATCCATCAGCTGCAGGCCCATGCCGAGGCGACCCTGCTGCCGGCCATGCGCGCCATCAGCGGCCAGAGCGCCATCCGCTTCACCGAGCTGTCGAGCTATCCCGGCCTGGATACCGCCATCGAAAGCGAGGCGGCCGACTGGATCGCACAGTTCTGTGGCTCCCGCGAATTCGGCACGGTGGCCTTCGGTACCGAAGGGGGGCTGTTCGCGGCAGCGGGCATCCCCACTGTGGTCTGCGGCCCCGGCAGCATGGCCCAGGGCCACAAACCGGACGAATTCATCACCCAGGCCCAGCTGGATGGCTGCGATGCCATGCTGGGGCGGGTGTTGGCCTTCGCCTGCCGCTAGCCCGATCATTCCATTTTGCGGAATGCTGAACTGACCAGAAGGCCGATTCCCACGCAAGCGATCTGATCCCAAGCTGGTAGCACCTATCGGGCCCCCTCGGCCCGCTGCCTGCCAGGAGTTGGATCATGAAGCTCTATCACACCCCGCTGTCCGGTCATGCCCATCGCGCCGTGCTCTTCGCCTCGCTGCTGGGTCTAGAGGTCGAGCTGATCGACATCGATATTCCGGGCGGCGCCAATCGCACGCCGGCATTCCTCGCCCTCAATCCCTTAGGCCAGGTGCCGGTACTGGAAGACGACGGCGTGGTCGTCGCCGACTCCAACGCCATCCTCGTCTACCTGGCGAAAAAGGCCGGGCGCACCGATTGGCTACCGGAAGATCCGGCCGGTGCCGCCGCCGTCCAGCGCTGGCTGTCGGTGGCCGCCGGAGAACTGGCCTATGGCCCGGCAGCGGCGCGGCTGATCACGGTGTTCGGCGCCCGCCTGAATCCGGAAGAAGTCATCGCCCGCGCCCATGTCCTGCTCGAACGCCTGGAGGCGCACCTGACCACGGGCAAGTGGCTGGCTGCCGATCACCCGACCATCGCCGACATCGCCCTCTACAGCTACCTGGCCGGAGCGCTGGAAGGCAATGTGCAGCTGGCGCCCTATACGGCAGTGCGCGCCTTCCTGCAGCGGGTGGAGGCCCTGCCCGGCTTCGTGCCCTTTCCCGAGACCGCGGCCGGCCTCCGGGCCTGATCGCGTCGTCACCCTACTGGAGGCCAAGGTCATGCACGAGCCCCTACCCACCTGGCACGCCGGGGAAACCTTCATCCAGGAACGGCTGGGCGTCCGCGAACGCCTGGAGGCCCTGGGGCCGCGGGTGATCCGGCCGTTCATGCCCGACCAGCATCGGCAGTTCTTCGCCCAGCTGCCCTTCGTGATACTGGGCAGCGTGGATGCCGCCGGCGACGCCTGGGCGACGATCCTGGAAGGCCAGCCGGGCTTTCTCGCCTCGCCCACGTCCACCACCCTGGATATCGCCGCCCGCCCCGCCAGCGAGGATCCAGCGGCGCCCGGGCTGGGCGCGGGCGCGGCCGTGGGCCTGCTGGGCATCGAGTGGCACAGCCGCCGCCGCAATCGCATGAACGGCAGCCTCAGCCCCACGGCCCAGGGACTGCGCGTGACGGTAGACCAGAGCTTCGGCAACTGCCCGCGCTATATCCAGCTGCGCGACCTGAGCTTCGCCCACGAACCGGGCGCCGCCCCGGTCACGCCCGGGGAGCAGCTCGCCAGCCTGGATGTGGCGGCTCGCGCGCTCATTGCCGGCGCCGATGCCTTTTTCGTCGCCTCCTACGCCGACCAGCACGGCCAGCGACGGGTCGATGTCTCGCACCGGGGCGGCAAGCCGGGCTTCGTCCGGGTAGACGCCGAGGGCCTGCTGACCATTCCCGACTTCAACGGCAATCTGTTCTTCAACACCCTGGGCAATGTCGTCGCCAATGGCCGGGCCGGACTGCTGTTCGCGGACCTGGAGCGCGGCGATCTGCTGCAGCTGAGCGGTACCGCCGAGGTGCTGTTCGACTCGCCCGAAATCGCCGCCTTCGAAGGCGCCGAACGCCTCTGGACCTTTCGCCCTCAGCGTATCGTCCGTCGCCGTGGTGCCCTGGCGTTGCGCTGGCAGGCGCAGCCCGGCGGCGAGTCGGACAGCAGTCGGCTGACCGGCAGTTGGGCGGAAGCCGAGTTGCGCCTGCGGGCCAGGGCCCAGGACCGGCACTGGCGTCCGCTGCGCATCATCCGGATCGTCCAGGAGAGCGCCACCATTCGCTCCTTCCACCTCGAATCGGTGGACGGTTCAGCCCTGCCCCCCTACCAGGCCGGTCAATTCCTGCCGATCCGGGTGACAGCCGAGGCGGGGCAACCCTCCTTGGTGCGAACCTATACCCTGACTTCCCTCCCCGCCGACGGCCATTACCGCATCAGCGTCAAGCGCGACGGCCTGGTCTCGCGACTGCTGCACGACCGGCTGCGCGAAGGCGACCTGATCGAGGCCCGGGCGCCCGCCGGCGACTTCACCCTGGCGGCCGCGGCGGAGCGCCCCCTGGTGTTCCTGGCCGCCGGGATCGGTATCACTCCGTTGCTGGCCATGCTGCGCCAGGCGGTCCATCAGGGTCGGCGGCCAGTCACGCTGTTCTATGGCGCCCGGACCCTGGCGGAACGGGCCTTCGACCGGGAACTCGCCGAGCTGACGGCCAGGGCTCCGGAAACGCTACGGGTGATCAGGGTGCTGAGCGATCCCGCGGCTGCCCTTCCCGGGGTGGACCATGACGTCGCCGGACGCATCGACATGGCGCTGCTGGGCCGCCAGCTGCCCTTCGGTGACTATGACTTCTACCTCTGCGGTCCCGCGGCCTTTACCCAGGGCCTCTATGACGGCTTGCGCGGTTTTGGCATCGAGGATGGCCGTATCCATGCCGAAGCCTTCGGGCCGGCCGGCCTGGTGCGCAGCGGTGCGGCGACGGCTGAGGCCGTACGGCCTGCCGCCTCTACCGAGGCCGTCCGGGTGCGCTTCGCGGCGTCCGCTCGGGAGGCGCAGTGGACGCCCGCCTCCGGCAGCCTGCTGGAGCTGGCCGAGGCCCAGGCCCTGGAGCCCGCCTTCAGCTGTCGCGAGGGGCACTGTGGCAGCTGTCGCACGGGACTGCTCCAGGGCGCGGTCACCTATGCCCAGGAACCCGCCGCGGCGGTCGCCGCCGACCAGGTCCTGCTCTGTTGCGCGCGGCCCGCCACCGGGTCCGCGCCACTGGAACTGGATCTCTAGGCTGGCCAGCCTGGCCGGGTCGACTACCATGGACGTCTTGCCGGGCCGCTCCGGCGCCCTGAGGAAGACCCCGCAGATGGATCGTTGGCAGGCGATGCGCGTGTTCGTGAAGGTGGCCGAGACCGAGAGTTTCGCCCGCGCGGCCCGGGATCTGCACCTGAGCGCCCCGGCGGTGACCCGCCTGGTGGCCGGCCTGGAAGCGCTGGTTGGCGCCCGCTTGCTGGTGCGCACCACCCGATCGGTGAAACCCACCGAGGCCGGCGTTCGCTATCTGCAGGATTGCCGGCGCATCCTCGGCGAGATCGCCGAGGCGGAACTGGCCGCGGCCGGGCACTACGCCAAGCCGGTCGGCACCCTGGCGATCACCGCGCCGCTGCTCCTCGGCCAACTGCACGTATTGCCGCTGGTGCTGGACTACCTCGGGCGTTATCCGGACGTGCGCGCCCGGACCTTCTTCGTCGACAGGCCGGTGAACATCGTCGACGAAGGCATGGACATCGCCCTGCGCATCGGCCAGCTGGCCGACTCCGGCCTCACCGCCATTCAGGTCGGCTGCATGCGGCGGGTGGTCTGCGCCGCGCCCAGCTACCTGGCAACCCGTGGCATCCCGGTGACGCCCGCCGCGCTGCGCGATCACCGCGTCCTGGTGTCCCACAGCGCCTGGTCGTCGCTGGAATGGCGTTTCGCCGGCGGGCAACGGGTAGTGGTCGAGCCCCTGCTGCACAGCAACACTAATGCCGCCGCGATCAGCGCGGCCGAGAAGGGTCTGGGCCTCACCCGCGTGCCCCACTATCAGATCGCCCAGGCCCTGGCGGACGGCGTGCTGCAACTGGTACTGGAAGACCACGAAGAGGCGCCGCTGCCGGTCAATCTGATCTATCCCGAGGGGCGCCAGGCGCCGGCCAAGGTCCGGGCATTCATCGACCTGGCGGTAGCGGGATTGCGGAGCAATCCGCTGTTCAACCCGCGTCAGTGACCGAGGATCGCCTTGGTCTCTAGGTATTCCTCCAGGCCGTGGACGCCATATTCGCGCCCGTTGCCGGAGCCCTTGTAGCCGCCGAAGGGTGCCAAGGGGTTCCAGGCCGGATAGTTGAGATGGACCTGCCCGGCACGAAGACGGGCCGCCACCGCGGCGACCTGGTCGGGATCCCGGCCCTGGATGTGGGCGCTGAGGCCATAGCGGCTGTCGTTGGCGAGGGCTATGGCTTCCTCGACGGAACCGTAGGGGAGCAGGCAGAGCACCGGCCCGAAGATCTCCTCCTGGGCGATGCGCATGCCGGTGGTGACCGCCGAGAAGACCGTGGGGCGGGCATAGAAGCCGGTGCTGCAGCCGTCCGGGCGCCCCGGTCCGCCGCAGACCAGCCTGGCGCCCTCGGCCAGGCCGCTCTCGATCAGTTCCTGCACCCGGGCGAACTGGGCGCCATTGGCCAGGGGACCATGGGTCGTCGCGGGCGCCAGGGGATCACCGACCACGAGGCTGGCCACGGTGGCCGCCGCCAGGCGCTCCACCTCCGCCAACTGGGCCTGAGGCACCAGCATCCGCGTCGGCGCGCTGCAGGACTGGCCGCTGTTGCGGAAGGCGGCCAGCACGCCCTTGGCCACGGCCGTCTCGAGGTCGGCGTCGGGTAGCAGCAGGTTCGGCGACTTGCCACCCAGCTCCTGGGTCACTCGCTTCACGGTGGCGGCGGCGGCCCGGGCTACCTGCACCCCGGCGCGATTGGAGCCGGTGATGGAAATCATGTCGACCTCGGGATGCTCGGCCAGCGCGGCGCCAACGGTGGGGCCGTCACCGTTGATCAGGTTGAACACCCCGGCCGGTATCCCCGCGTCATGGACCGCCTGGGCGAACAGCAGGGCGCTCAATGGCGCCAGTTCGCTGGGCTTGAGCACTACCGTGCAGCCGGCGACCAGCGCCGGCGCGACTTTGGCGGTGATCTGGTACAGCGGCCAGTTCCAGGGGGTGATGAGGGCGCAGACGCCGATGGCCTCGCGGCGGATGCGTAGCGCACCTTCACTGCGCTCGAAGGCGTAGTCGAGGGCGACCTCGCGCGCGACGCGCAGATGTTCCAGGGCCAGGGGCACCTGCAGGGCGCGCGCCGCGGCCAGGGGCGCGCCCATCTCCCGGGAGATGACCTGGGCGAAGCTTTCGCTGCGCTGCGTCAGCAGGCCATGGATTCGCTCCAGCAACCGGGCCCGGGCGGCCGGGGTGCGACCGGACCAGTCGCTGAAGGCCGCGCGGGCGGCCTGTACGGCCCGATCAACCTCGGCGGCGCTGCCCAGGGCCACGTCGGCCAGGGGACGTTCATTCGCCGGGTTGATCACCCTGACCCGTTCCGGGCGGGCGGCGGGTACCCAGCGACCGTCGAGATAGAAGTGGCTGGTGGTCCGGGGATCGAGCAGGTCGTGCAGCGTGGCGTCCAGCATGGCGGTGTCTCCTGAAGATTGAACGCGACTCAACCCAGCGCCTGGGTCACCAGGGCGAAGGATCGGACACTCCCCGACGGTCGTGGCGGCGTGCCTCTGGCCATGCGCGGGGCGCGATCCACGCAGGCCAGGCCGGCGGCTACCAGCCAGTCGGCCAGGCCGCAATCGGCGAGGATGTCGATGCGCACGAATTCACCCTGGGTCGCCTCCAGCAGCGGTGCGATCAGGGCCTTGGCCGCCTCGGCATCCGGCGCTACCACGGGGCCTATCACCAGGCCCCGGCCAAAGCGTCTGAGCAGGGCCAGCCCCCGCAATTCACCCGCCCGTTCCAGCCCCATTACCTGCAGCGCCTCGGGCAGCAGCTCATCCAGCAGCCGATCACGCTGCAGACCGCTGGCGGCGTTGGCCAGGGCGATCGCCTGCGGATAGTCGGCCGGCGCCAGGCGGCGGCAGTGCGACTCGGCAAGCACCGGCGCGGCGGGCGCACTGGCCAGGCAGCCCTGGTGCTGCTGGATATGGTCGAAGGTCGCGAAACCCAGGCTGGCGTACAGCGGGGCGCCCACCTCGGTGGCATTGAGAATGGGCGTGCGCGGCGCCGTGGCGTCCAGGCACAGCTGCCTCAAGCGCCGACCGATCCCCTTGCCCTGCTGCTCATCGCTGACGATCACCAGGCCGATGGACGAAAAGTTGCCCTGGTGGCAGGCGAAGGCGATGCCCACCAGTTGCCCCTCGTGTTCGGCGACGAACCCGTCGGCGGTGCGCTGGACCAGGGCCCAATCGGCTTCCCGATGCGGCCAGCGCAGCCGTTGCGACAGCGCGTGGGCGGCCGGCAGGTCCTGGGCGGTGGCGGGGCGATAGCTGTAGGTCGAGGCGTTCATGAGCGCTCCTGGTGGGATGTCCGGGATCAGCAGGCGCGGGCCAACGCCTCGATCTCGACGAGATAACCATGGTGCAGGTGCGGCACGGGCACCACCGCCCGCGCCGGGCGATGGTCGCCCAGATAGCCGGCATAGAGGCGGTCGAAGGTGGGCCAATGCTCGATACCCACCACGTAGACGGTCACCTTGAGCAGATCCTGCGGCCCACGCCCGGCGGCGGTCAGGATGGCGCAGAGGTTGTCCAGGGCGATGCGCGCCTGATCGGCGAAGCTCGCCGCCACGCTGTGGCTGCCATCGGGCCGCACCGGCAGCTGCCCGGAGACATGCAGCAACCCCTGGTAGGCCACCGCCTGGCTGTAATGCCCACCCGGTGGCGCGGCCGCGGCGGTCTGGATGAATTCGGGATCAACGGCCATGCAGGCGACTCCAGGCAGTGAGGGCGCCGGTGGCGTCCACGGCGTGATAGTGATCGAACTGGCCACCGGTGGCGCAGGCATGGTTGGGCAGGACCCGCAGGCGACTGCCCACCGGGAAGCGCTGCTCCAGATCGGCGGGCGCCCCTCCCGCGAAGCTGATCATGCCGTGCTCCTGATTGGCGCCGGACAGGAGCGCGCCTTCGAGCCAGGTCCCGTCCAGGTCACAGACCTGGCCGTAGCCGAAATCGCGTTGCTGCCGCTGGGTGCCGCGGTCGCGACTCAGCGCCATCCAGCCGGCGTCCACCAGCACCCAGCCCTTTTCCGGCTGATGGCCGATCACTGTGGTGAGGACACTCAGCGCCAGGTCGTCGGCGCGGCAGATGCCGACATTGAGCATCACCAGATCCTGGAAGACATAGACCCCGGCGCGCACCTCGGTGACGCCGGTCAGGTCCAGGGCCGACAGCGCCGTGGGTGTCGAGCCGATACTCACCTGCGGACAGACGAAGCCCTGGGCCCGCAGCCGCTCGGCGGCCGCCACGCAAAGGGCGCGCTCCTGCTCGGCCAGCGCCTGCAAGGCCGCGGGCTCGTGCAACTCGTAGCTGGAGCCGGCGTGGGTGAGCACGCCCACGAGAGTCATGCCGCCGGCCCGCAGCACCTCGGCGACCTGCAGCAGTTTGGGATCGTCCGGCTGCAGGCCGGCGCGATGACCGTCGCAGTCGATCTCCAGCCAGACGTCGAAGGCTTCGGCATGGCGCTGCCCGGCTTCGACGATGGCGCGCGCCCCCGCCAGGCTGTCGGTGAGAATGCCGAGCCGGCAGCCCCGCCGCCGCAGCGCCCGCACCTGCTCCAGCCGCGCCGGGGCGATGGCCACGGCATAGAGCACGTCGGTGATGCCCAGGGCGAAGCAGGCCTCGGCCTCCTGCAGCGTGGAAACGGTCACGCCCCCGGCGCCCGCGTCCAGTTGCCGGCGCATGACCGCCTCGCTCTTGCTGGTCTTCACGTGGGGCCGCAGGCGTACGCCGAGGGCGTCCATGCGTGCTTGCATGAGCTGGATATTGCGGGTCATCCGCGTCTCGTCGATGAGCGCGGCGGGGGTATCGAGGGTGAGCAGGGACGGGGTCATGGCAGGGACTCGACCAGTGGGCGATGGCTCGACTGTACCCAGCCAGCCTGAACCTGTGCTTCAATTAAATTGACTCATTCCTTCAGCTCAGATTAATGATCGCCATCGAAGACCTGCGCCTGATGGTGCTGCTGGCACGTTCCGATTCCTTGAGCGCGGCGGCGCGCGCCCTGAACGTCTCGCCGCCCGCCCTCTCCACTCGGCTGCGCAGGCTGGAGGCGCGCCTAAGCGTGGCCCTGGCCAATCGCGATGCTCGGCGGCTCAGCCTCACCCCCGATGGCGAACGCCTGGCCCAGGAATGCGCCGAGCTGCTCGAACGCCTGGACGCCCTGCCCGAGGCGTTCGCCCGCCACGACCAGCCATTGGTGGGTACCCTGCGCCTGGCGGCGCCCTTCGGCTACGGTCGCTAGCGTATCGCCCCGCTGCTGGCCCGCTTCGCCAGCCTGCATCCAGGCGTGCGGCTGCAACTGGACCTGCGCGAGACGCCCTGGCCCGATCGACACGACAGCGACGCGGTCATCCATATCGGCGTCATCGAGGACAGCTCCTGGATCGCCAAGCCCCTGGCGCACAACGAGCGCTGGCTGTGCGCCAGTCCGGCCTACCTGGCCGAGCACGGCGTGCCCGGGGAGCCGCAGGACCTGCTGCGGCACCGCTGCATCTGCATCCGCGAGAACGACGAGGACGTGACGCTCTGGCAACTCCGCCACGCAGAGGAGCGCCGCACGCTGCGCATCGAGCCCGCGCTGCCGACCAACGATGGCAGCGTGGCCCGACGCTGGGCGGAACAGGGTCAGGGCATCGTGCTGCGCTCCGAATGGGACGTGGCCGACGCCATCGCCCGCGGCGCGCTGGTCCGCTTGCTGCCGGACTGGCGTTTCGATCGTGCGCCCATCACCCTGCTGGTCCCCGCGCGCAAGCAGCGCAGCGCCCGGCTCCAGGCGCTGGCGCGCTTCCTCGACGGGGCGGTGAAGGGGCTGGAGGCGGACACCGACGCGCAATAAAGGCAACGCCCGAGGGCCGCCGCAGAAACTGCGGCGAGGCGCTAAGGAACACCGCGGGCAGCGCTCAGGCACCCTGCATTTCGGCATTCGCCACCGTGGCCGCTCCCTAGACTCAGGGGCTGACCTGCCACTGGGAGCGCCACCATGCCACTGCACCCCGATCTGCGAGACCCACGCCTGTTCAAGGAATCCGCCTATGTCGACGGTCACTGGATAGCCGCCGACAACGGCGCCACCTTCGCCGTGGAAAATCCTGCCACCGGCGCCGTCATCGCCCAGGTGGCGGCGCTGGAGGCGACGGAAACCGCCCGCGCCATCGCCGCCGCGGAAGCGGCCTGGCCGGCCTGGCGCGAGCGTCCCGCAGCCGAGCGCGCGGCCCTGCTGGAGCGCTGGCACGCGCTGATGCTGGAGCACCAGGACGACCTGGCCCTGCTGATGACCCTGGAACAGGGCAAGCCCCTGGCCGAGGCGCGCGGCGAGATCGCCTATGGCGCCAGCTTCGTCAAATGGTTCGCCGAGGAAGCCCGGCGCAGCTTTGGCGACATCCTGCCCGCCCCCGCCCGGGATCGCCGGGTGCTGGTGCTGCGGCAACCGGTGGGGGTCGCCGCCGCCATCACCCCCTGGAATTTCCCCAACGCCATGATCACCCGCAAGGCCGCGCCGGCGCTGGCCGCCGGTTGCCCGGTGGTGATCAAGCCCTCGGACCTCACCCCGCTGTCGGCCCTGGCGCTGGCCGAACTGGCCGAGCGCGCCGGCTTTCCGCCCGGAGTATTCAACGTGCTCACCGGGATGCCCGCCGGCATCGGCGGCGAACTGACCGGCAATCCCGCGGTGCGCAAGCTGTCCTTTACCGGCTCCACGCGCATCGGTCAGCTGCTGCTGGCCCAGTGCGCGGCCACGGTGAAGCGCACCAGCATGGAACTGGGCGGCAATGCGCCCTTCATTGTCTTCGACGACGCCGACCTGGACCTGGCCATCGCCGGGGTGCTGCAGAGCAAATTCCGTAACGCCGGCCAGACCTGCGTCTGCGCCAACCGCATCCTGGTGCAGGACGGCATCCACGACCGCTTCGCCGAGCGGCTGGCCGCCGAGGTGGCCAAATTCAGGGTGGGCAACGGCCTGGAGGCCGGCGTGACCTTGGGTCCGCTGATCAATCGCCAGGCGGTGGACAAGGTGGCGCGCCATGTCGACGACGCCCTGACCCAGGGCGCCAAGGCACTGTTCGGCGGACCGCCCAGCGGCCGCGACCAGTTCGTCGCGCCCACGGTGCTCACCGGCGCCACGGCGGACATGCTGCTGGCCCGCGAGGAGACCTTCGGCCCGGTGGCACCGCTGTTCCGCTTCCGCGACGAAGCCGAGGCCCTGGCGCTGGCCAATGCCACGCCCTACGGTCTGGGCGCCTACTACTACACCCAGGACCTGCGCCGTGCCTGGCGCGTCGGCGAACAGCTGGAATTCGGCATGGTGGCCCTCAACACCGGCACCCTGTCGATGGAGGTCGCGCCCTTTGGCGGCGTGAAGCAATCCGGCCTGGGCCGCGAGGGCTCGCACCTGGGGCTGGACGAGTACCTGGAGGTGAAGGCCTGGCACCTCGGCGGCCTCAACTGAAAGCCATTGGCGGCAGGCAACCGAAAATGCCGCCGCCCCCAAGCAAAACAGCCGATCACGATGCCGGGGCCGGCAACTTCAGCGTTACCGACCCTGCGGCCTGCGTAGGCTGGAACTCTCGCCCCTGCCTGGAGTATCGCTGCATGAATTCCGCTGCCAAAGCCACCGACCGCCTGCTGGGTCTTCGCGAACAAGGCGTGCCCCGCGGCATCATCACCGCCCATCCCGTCGTGGTGGCCCGCGCCCAGGGCAGTGAAGTCTGGGACGTGGACGGTCGCCGCTACCTCGACTTCGTCGGCGGCATCGGCGTGCTCAACGTCGGTCACAACCACCCACGGGTGGTGGAGGCCGTGCGCCGTCAGGTCGGGGAGATCTCCCACGCCAGCTTCCAGGTGATGGCCTACGAGCCCTACCTGGAGCTGGCCAATCGTCTCAACACCCTCATCGGCAACGGCGAAGCCTACAAGACGCTGCTGCTGACCTCTGGCGCCGAAGCCGTGGAAAATGCCATCAAGATCGCCCGCGCCCACACCAAGAGGCCCGGGGTGATCGCCTTTCGCGGCGGCTTCCACGGTCGCACCCTGCTCGGCGTGACCCTCACCGGCTTCGCCCAGCCCTACAAGCAGAACTTCGGCCCCTTCCCCGGTGACATCTACCACGCGCCCTACCCCGATGCCTTCCGCGGAGTGGATAGCCAGCAGGCCCTGGCCGGCTTGCGCGAGGTCTTCGCCATCCAGGTCGCGCCCGACCAGGTGGCCGCCATTCTGATCGAACCGGTGCAGGGCGACGGCGGCTTCCGCCCGGCACCGGTGGAATTCCTCCAGGCGCTGCGCGCCCTCTGCGACCAGCACGGCATCGTGCTCATCGCCGACGAGATCCAGACCGGCTTCGGCCGGACCGGCAGCCTCTTCGCCTTCCAGCAGACCGGCGTCCAGCCCGACCTGGTGACGGTGGCCAAGAGCCTGGCCGGTGGCCTGCCGCTCTCCGGGGTGGTCGGTCGCGCCGCCATCATGGATGCGCCCCTGCCCGGCGGCCTCGGCGGTACCTACGGCGGCAACGCCCTGGCTTGCGCCGCGGCCCTGGCGGTGCTGGACGTATTCGCGGAAGAGGACCTGGTCGCCCGCGGCGTCGCCCTCGGCGAGCAGTTGCGCAGCGGTCTGCTCGAACTGCAGCGGCGGCATCCACGCATCGGTGAGGTGCGCGGCCGCGGCTTCATGCTGGCGGTGGAAATGGTCGGCGCCGATGGCCACAGCCCGGACGCCGCCCTCGCCCAGCAGGTCATCGACGGCGCCCGCCAGGCGGGCCTGCTGGTGATCAAGTGCGGTGTCGAACGCAACGTCATCCGCTTCCTGGCACCCCTGGTGACCACCGAGGCACAACTGGCCGAAGCCTTGCACATGTTCGGCCAAGCCCTCGCCCAGGCCGGTGCCTGAGGTCGAACGTAACGCCGCCTGACATCGGCAGAGCGGCGCCAAGGGGAAACCGCCCATGAGAATCACGCGTTACCAGGCCATAGGCTTTTCCTGCTACGGCACCCTCGTCGACCGCGAAGGGGGCATCCTTGAAGCCCTGCGCCCCCTTGTGGCGCAGGCGGGCCTCAGCACCCATCCCGACTGGCTGCTCGGCAGCTATCACCGCCTCGCCCGCGAGCTGCGCCAGGCCGCGCCCAACGCCAGCCAGACCAGTCTGCACCTGCGTATCCACCAGCGTCTGGCGCAAGAGTTGCAGCAGGAAGACGATCTGGATGCCAGCGTGGCCTTTGGAAACGCCACGACGTGCTGGCCGGTGTTCGAGGATGCGCCGGGCGCGCTGCAGTACCTGAGCAAGTTCTATCGATTGGTGTTGCTGGCCTCGCCCGATGACGGCGACGCGGCAGCGGTCACGGCGCGGCTGCCGGAGGTGTTCGCCGCCGTGATCCCCAACCGCGGCGGCGATCTGCGCCTAGCGCTGGACAACACCCTGGAGGAGCTTGGCCTGGCGCGCGGGGATCTGCTGCCGGTAAGAGGCAGCGAACCGGACGACCCCTGGAACCCCCTGGTGGATTTTCCGCTGTGTACCTTGCGCCGTGATCGCTCGCGGCCCTGGAACCTTTCACGGCAGGCCCTGGATGGCACGCGGTGCGAGTACGCGAGTCTCGCCGATCTGGTGCATGCGCATCAGACCGCCCTGCGTGCCTAGCCTGACGTTCACGACTGCGAGGAACGACGATGGACGCCGCAACAAAACTGGACCGCATCGACATCAACATCCTGGTGCAACTGCAGAAGGATGGCCGGATGACCAATGTCAGTCTCGCCGAAGCCGTGGGCCTCTCGCCCAGCCCCTGCCTGCAGCGCGTCAAGCGCCTGGAGGCCGCCGGCTACATCAGCGGCTACGAAGCCCACGTCAACCTCGCCAAGATCGCCAACTCGGTGACGGTCTTTACCGAGGTCACCCTCTCCGACCACAAGCGCGCCGACTTCGTGAAGTTCGAGTCCTTCATCCGCGGGGTCGACGAGATTCTCGAATGTCACCTCATCAGCGGCGGCTACGACTACCTGCTGCGGTTCATGTGCAGCAGCATCGGCCATTACCAGGAGCTGATGGAATCCATCCTCGACCGCAACGTCGGTATCGAGAAGTACTTCAGCTACATCGTCATCAAGTCGCCGGTGGTCAAGAACGCCCTGCCGCTGCGCAGCCTGATCAGGGCGGGCTGACCTCCCTCGCCGCGACGCTCCGCCAGCATCCCGCTGCCGGAGCGTCCTCTTCTCAGCGCAGGATGCAATAGAGCTTGCGCACCCGCTCCCGGCTGTCCCAGGCCATGGGGGTTTCCGCCGGTACCAGCACCGCCTCGCCCGCGTTGACCGTGCAGGGTGCTTCGCCCTCGACCGCCAGGGTCACGGCGCCAGCATAGAGCAGCATCAGCTCGCAGTGGGGATTGCTCACCGCCTTGCGCCTATAGGCCGTGCACTCCCACATCCCGATCCGCAGGGCCCCGCCACCGCTTTCGAACAGGTCGCAGCCGGTGGCCGTGGGCTCGGGACTGAGCAGTACGCTGGCCGCCGGCGGTGGCGAGGGTTCGCGCAACGCCGCGGGATCCAGCAGCACGGGTGCCTGGGGCATGGGGCCTTCGCTGGCCCGACCGGGAAAGGCCATGAACAGGCGCCGCAGTTCACCGCTGTGACGCCAGCGGCAGCTCAGGCCACGCGGCAGGATGAAGGCATCGCCGGCCTTGAGGTAAAGGGCATTCCCCTCCCATTCCAGCTGCAACTCGCCGGCCTCGATGAGGCTGACTTCCACCCAGGGGTAGTCGTCCAGCTGGCAGTCGGCGGAATGGGCGACGGCGCTGCCCATCACATAGCCCAGGCGGCCATCGTGCAGGTGCAATTCGCGGCCGGCGGCCAGGGGATCAGCGTGCAGGGGTTGCGGCGCGCGCGGCAGCTGGCGGTCATTGGGCGGCTGGCAGTAGTGCAGCAAGGGCATGGCGAATCCTCAGGCTAAGAGGTGCGGCGGGCGTGCCGCGGACCTGGCCAGTATCGACCGCCAAGGCGCCTGGGTTATGGCGTTTGCGCCCCGGACCAGCACAGAAGCTACCGTTTTTCCCGGATGCGGCGCAGTTTCCACCGCACCACCGATCATGACGGCGCTGCCCGGGATTTCAGGACAAACTACCGCCCCGTTGCGCCATCCTTGGGCTTTGCCGGAGACCTTCCCATGACGCTGCTCTACAAGGCCGATCCCGAACGTGGCCAGGCCTGGCGACGCCTGTTCCAGGAACGCGCGCCCGATATCGAATTCCGCCAATGGCCGGAGGTGGGCAATGCCGCTGAGGTGCGCTACCTGGCCTGCTGGCAACCGCCGGAGAACCTTGCCAGCCGCTTTCCCAACCTGGAGGTGCTGTTCGCCACCTCGGCCGGGGTCGATCAGTTCGACCTGAGCCTGCTGCCTGCCGACCTGCCGGTGGTGCGCATGCTGGATCCCGGTATCGTCGCCGGCATGGTCGAGTACGCCACCCTCATGGTCCTGGCCCTGCATCGCCAGTTGCCGCTCTATCTCGACCAGCAGGGCGCGGGACGCTGGCAGGAACATGCCCTGGTGACGGCGAACAACAGACGCGTCGGCGTGCTGGGCCTCGGTCAGATCGGCCAGGCGGTGCTGGAGCGGCTCGCCACCTTTGGCTTCCGGCTCTCGGGCTGGTCGCGCTCGGCCCATGAGCTGCCGGGGGTGCGCTGCCATGCCGGCGCCGCGCAGCTGCCGGCGTTCCTGGCCGATTGCGAGATCCTCATCTGCCTGCTGCCCCTGACCCGGGAAACGCGTGGAATTCTTGATGCCGAACTCTTCGCCGCCCTGCCTCGCGGCGCCAGCCTGATCAATCTGGGGCGTGGCGCCCAGCTGGTGGAAGCCGAGCTGCTGGCAGCCCTGGACAGCGGTCAGCTGAGCCAGGCGGTGCTGGACGTGGTGGAGCCGGAACCGCCCGCAGCCGACCATCCCTTCTGGCAGCATCCGCGGATCTGGCTGACGCCCCACGTGGGCGCCATGACGGTGCCGGAAACGGCCTTCACCGTGCTGCTGGACAATATCCGCCGCCACCAGCGTGGTGAGCCGCTGCGGGGATTGGTGGATCGGCAGCGAGGGTGCTAGCCGAGGCTCGGGGTGGCCTCAGCCCAGGGCCACCCGCAACCGTCCCAGCAAGGCGTCACAGGCAGCGAGCTGGCTCAATTCGACATACTCATCCGGCTTGTGCGCCTGCTCGATGCTGCCGGGGCCGCAGACCACCACCGGGGTGTCCAGGCGACTGGCGAAAAGTCCGCCCTCGGTGCCGAAGGCCACCTTGAGCTGGGCGGTGCCCGGCTCGACCAGGGTCTGCAGGAAGCGTACGGCTTCGATGCTGGGATGGGTGTCCAGGCCCGGATAGGCGTTGACCGTCTCGATCTCGATGGCGGCCTTGGCCGAGGTTTGCCGTGCCTCCCGGACCAGGCTGTCCGCCGTTTCCTGCAGCGCGGCGACCAGACTGGCGGGATCGTCCGCCGGCAGGTGACGGATCTCGAAGTCCAGAGTGCAGAGATTGGGCACGATGTTCAGCGCCTTGCCGCCCTCGATCCGCCCGACATGCAGGGTGGTGTAGGGAATGTCGTAGGCCGCGTCGTGGGCGCCCTCTTCCGCCAGGCGCCGCTGGCTGGCACGCAGGGCGCCGACCAGGTCGCTGGCCAGGTGGATGGCGTTGACGTGCCGCGGCGCCAGGGAGGAATGACCTTCCTGGCCATGGCAGTGGGCGCGCAGCGCGGCCTTGCCCTTGTGACCGAGGGCGACCTGCATGTTCGTGGGTTCGCCGACGATGCAGAGGAAAGGCCGCACCGGCGCCAGCTCCAGCACATCCAGCAGTCGCCGTACTCCGACACAGCCGATCTCCTCGTCGTGGGAGAGCGCCAGCTGCAAGGGTCGTTTCAGGGGTTCACCGCGAGCGGCGTCCAGCAGCGCCACTACCGCACAGGCGACGAAGCCCTTCATGTCGCAGGCGCCGCGGCCATGGATCCGGCCGTCCTTGAGGGTCCCCTCGAATGGCGGCAGCGTCCAGGCCTGGCCGGCCACGGGCACCACGTCCGTATGCCCGGAGAGCAGCACGCCGGGTACGTCGCCTGGGCCGACGCTGGCGAAGAGATTGGCCTTGCGCCCGCTCTCGTCGAGCACCAGGCGGCAGGCGATACCGGCACCTTCCAGCAGGCCCTGCACATGCTGGATCAGCGCCAGGTTGGAGTCGGCGGAGACGGTGGGAAAGCCGATCAGGGTGCGCAGCAGGTCCTGGCTGTTCATCCGGCGAGGCTCTCGCTGCGCGGTTGCGCGAAGCGGCCGATGTCGAAGGCCGCCAGGGGCGTCTCGGTACGACCGGTGGCGATCAGCTCGGCCATGGTGTCGCCCACGCCCGGGCCGAGCTGGAAGCCGGCGCCACAGAAGCCGAAGGCGTAGTAGAGACCCTCCACCTGGCTACTCGGGCCCATGATCGGCAGGTCGTCGGCGATATAGCCTTCCACCCCGCTCCAGGTGCGGATCACGTTGACCCTGGCCAGCGCCGGCGCCAAGCGGCGCAGCTGGGCCAGTTGGTTGAGCAGGCCATGGGGCTCGGCCCGGGCCAGGCGGGTATCCAGGTCCGGGCGGGTGCGGAAGCAGCCACCAAAGATGACGTTGCCCCGTGGGATCTGGCGGAAATAGATGGTCTCGCTCACCAGCGGCGAAGACACGCCCACCGCTTCCTTGAAGGCATAGGGCAAGGGCTCGGTGACACCCATCTGCGGTCCGTGGGTCTCGATGGGCACCGGCTCGCCGAACTGGCTCGACAACCGACTGCCCCAGGCCCCGGCGGTGATCAGCAGCCGCGGCGCGCGATAGCGGCGGCCATCGGCGGCCTGCACCAGGAAATCGCCATCCGGCTTGGTGACCTGGGTGATCTCCACCCCTTCCTGCAAGTTGACGCCCTCGCGCACCGCGGCGCGGGCGAATGCCGGGGCGGCCAGGCGCGGATTGGCATGGCCATCGTGGGGCGCATAGGAGCCGGCCACCACCTCGGGGCCCAGGTAGGGAAACTTCTCGTGCAGCGCCGCGCCTTCAAGTACCTGGAGTTCCAGGGCGGCGGTCTCCGGCGCCCGGGCATACTCGTGCAGCATGGCGATGCGCGCCGGATCGTAGACCACCCGCAGGTGGCCGCCGGGAATGAATTCCAGATCGTCACCGATAAGCTCCGGCAGGCGACCCCAGATCCCCCGCGACCGCGTGGCCAGCGCGACCTGACTCAGGTAGCGGCCCTGACGTCGGACATTGCCGAAATTGGTGCCACTGGCGAAGCGCCCGACCTGGTCACGTTCCAGCAGGAGCACCGACAAGCCCCGGCGGCGCAGGAAAAACGCGCTGGCACTACCCATGATGCCGGCGCCGACGATGATGACATCGGCCCGGTTGGCGGCCTGCGGACTCATGATGAAACCTCCTCTTCGCTGGTGACGATGCCCAGCGGCAATGGCCGGATCGGTGCCTGGCCACGCAGGCGGCCGACGGTTTCCACCGGCACCCCGGATTCGGCGGCGATGATCTCGGCCCCGGCCTGGGCGCAATAGCGACCCTGGCACCGCCCCATGCCGACCCGGCTGAAGGCCTTGGCGCGGTTGGCTTCACGGGCGCCCTTTTCACGCACCACGGCGCGCAATTCTCCGGCGGTGATGCCCTCGCAGCGGCAGACCACCGCGGTATCCGGCAGGCTGGCCATCTGTTTCGCGGGCCAGGGAAAGGCCTCGGCCAGGCCCAGGCGAAAGCGCTCCTGCACCGCCAGCGCCTCGCGGCAGCGCTCGGCGAGGCCGCTGGGCGCCGTGCGGCCGAGATCGGTCAGGACCGCGCAGGCGGCCAGTTGCCCGGCCAGCTCGGCGCCGTCGGCGCCCCGTACCCGCGCTCCATCCCCGGCGGCATAGACGCCAGGCGTCGAGGTGCGGCCGTCGCCGTCCAGTTGCAGCACCCATTGGCCAGTGGCGCGCTCGAATTCGAAGGCGCAGCGGGCGAGATCGCCCAGCTGGGTCTCGGGGCGCAGGTGATAACCCAGGCCCACGGCGTCGCCCGCCACCTCCTGGCGCAGGCCACGGGCATCGGCGAAGGCCACGCCGGCAACCCCCTGCTCGGGGTCGCCGAGGATTTCCAGCGGCGTGACGCCGAAATGCAGCGGCACACCCGCGCGCTTGAGCGCGGCCATGAGCTGCACGCCCTTCCAGGCCACGCCCGGGCGGGCCAGCAGCTTGGGCGTCGCCAGGGCACGCAGGCGCAGCGGCGCAGTGTCGAGTACCGCCGCCACCGTGGCGCCGGCCTGCTGGTACTGGGCGGCGACGAGATAGAGCAAGGGCCCGCTGCCCATGAAGATCACCCGGCGGCCGATGGACACCGCCTGGGCCTTGAGGGCGATCTGGGCGCCACCCAGGGTATAGGTGCCGGACAGGTTCCAGCCCGGCATCGGCAGCAGGCGGTCACCGGCCCCGGTACAGAGCACCAGGGCGTCGAAATCCAGGGTGCGCTGGCGATTGCCCTGCGCCGTATAGAGGGTACGCTCGTGCAGGTGCCAGGCCAGGGTATCCGGGCGGTAGTCGAGGCGCCCGCGCAAGCCGTCGAAGGTGCGGTGCAAGGCCTCGGCCTTGCCTGCCTCGCTGCCATAGAGGGTGGCGTAGGGCCGCTGGAAGCCCTCGGGCTGGCGCCGATAGATCTGGCCGCCATCGCGGCGATTCTCGTCGATCACTACCGGGGCGATACCCGCGGAAAGCAGGGTTTCCGCACAGCGCACGCCGGCCGGACCCGCCCCGACGATGACCACCCGCGGCGGGTTCGCGCCTTGTTGAACTAGGCCAGATTCCATACGGCCTCCGGTTGCGTGGTCAGGATCTGCAGCCCTTCGCGTACCTCGGTGCCGCAGGCGCGCAGGCGTTCGCCCTCGGCCGTCCAGACCCAGCAATCCTGGCAGGCGCCCATCAGGCAGAAGCCGGCGCGACGTTCGTCGCCGAATTCGGAGCGGCGCAGCGCCGGGCCGTTGGTGAGCAAGGCGACCATCAGGGTGTCGCCGGCCAGGGCCGTGACCGGCAGGCCATCGACACTGAGGCTGACCTGCGGTCGGCCAGTTTCGCCGAGGCGCTGGAAGCGGGTAGTCATGCGCGAACTCCTTGGGTGTGCAGCAGGGCGCCACCCTGCAGGCGCTGCAGGGTCTCGCCGTCATGATGACAGAGGATGCGGTTGCCCCCGGCGAGGGTCTGGGGCCGGGGCGGCACCCGGTCGCAGCGGCCTTCGAGCCGTACCGGGCAGCGCTGCAGGAAGCTGCAGAGCCGACCGCTGGCGGGCGGCGACGAGACCAGGGGAACCGCGGTGCGGATGGGTTGCTCTTCCAGCCAGCCCTGACGCAGCGCCGGTACCGAGGCGGTGAGCAATTCGGTGTAGGGATGCAGCGGCGGATGCTGCAGCGTGGTCGGGGTGCCCAGCTCCACCGGCTGGCCGGCATAGAGCACCAGCACCTCGTCGCAGAGACTGCGCACCGTGGAGATGTCGTGGCTGATGAACAGATAGGCCAGCCCCAGCTCGCGGCGCAATTCGGCGAGCAGATCGAGGATGGCGGCGCCGACCACGGTATCCAGCGCCGAGGTGACTTCGTCGCAGAGGATCAGCTCGGGTTCGGCGGCCAGCGCCCGGGCCAGGTTGACCCGCTGCTTCTGGCCACCGGACAGTTCGCCCGGACGCCGGCTGGCGAGGCTGGCCGGGAGTTGCACGCGGTCGAGCAACTCGCGGACCTTGCGCTGGCGGGTGGCCTTGTCGAAGGCGTGATAGGTCTCCAGCGGGCGCATGAGGATGCGCTCCACGCTGTGGGCCGGATTGAGCGCCGTGTCGGCATTCTGGTAGACCAGCTGCACCCGGCGGAACTGCTCGCGGGTGCGACCGTCCAGACCCGGCGGCAGTAATTCGCCACCCAGGCGTACGCTGCCCTGGGCCGGCGGCAGCAGGCCGGCGATCACCCGCGCCAGGGTCGACTTGCCCGACCCGGATTCGCCGATCACGCCCAGGGCCTGGCCGGCGCCGATGCGCAGGTCGATGCCCTCCAGCACCCGATAGCGCGGCAGGCCATCGGCGCCGATGGGGCCATAGCCGGCCACCAGGTCCTTGACCTCCAGCACCGGGGCGGCGGTCTCCACGGTGGGCAGGCCACGTTCCGCCAGGGGCTCCGGGCGGGCCGCGGCCAGCAGGCTACGGGTATAGGGATGGCGGGCATTGGCCAGCAGGCGCTCGGTGCGGCGATTCTCATAGACCTCGCCGCCGTTGAGCACCAGGATGCGGTCGGCCATCTGGGCCACCACGGCCAGGTCGTGGGAGACGTAGATGGCGGTCACGCCGCGCTCGCGCACCACCTGTTTGAAGACGCGCAGCACCTCGATCTGGGTAGTGACGTCCAGTGCCGTGGTGGGTTCGTCGAGGATCACCAGGGTCGGATCGGTGATCAGCGCCATGGCCGCCATCAGCCGCTGCAACTGCCCACCCGAGACCTGGTGCGGATAGCGCTGGCCGATGCGCTCGGGATCCGGCAGCGCCAGCTCCTTGAACAGCTGCAGCGCCCGCGCCTCGGCTTCCCGGCGCGTCAGCACGCCATGGATCAGCGCGCTTTCGATGATCTGCTCCATCAGCCGCCGCGACGGATTGAAGGCCGCCGCCGCACTCTGGGCGATATAGGCCACGGTGCGGCCACGCAGCCGGCGCAGGCCCCCGGCGTCCAGCTCCAGCACCTGGGTGTCGCCGACGCGGATCGAGCCACCGTCCAACCGACAGCCCGCCCGGGCATAGCCGAGCAACGACAGGGCGATGGTGGTCTTGCCCGAGCCCGACTCGCCGATCAGCGCCAGCACCTCGCCCTTGGCCAGGCTGAAGCCGACGTCCTTGACGATGGTGGTTTCGCTGCCGTCGTCGCCCTGGGCGACCACCCGCAGGTCCTTGACCTCTACCAGCAATTCCATCTCAGCGCCCTCCCCGGCGTCGCGCGCCGAACCGGTCGATGAGCAGGTTCACGCCCACGGTCAGGGTGCCGATGGCCAGCGCCGGCATCAGCACCGCCGGGGCGCCGTCGGCCAGACCGCCGATGTTTTCCCGCACCAGGGAGCCGAGGTCGGCATTCGGCGGTTGCACGCCGAGGCCGAGAAAGCTCATGCCGCTGAGCAGCAGCACGATGTAGACGAATCTCAGGCCCAGATCAGTGAGCAGCGGCAGGCGCATGTTGGGCAGCATCTCGCGCAGGGCGATGTACAGCCGGCCTTCGCCGCGGGTGCGGGCGACCTGGACGTACTCCAGCTCGGTGAGGTTCATCGCCAGGCTGCGGGCGATGCGGTAGCAGCCGGGGGCATAGCCCACTACCGCCATGACGATCAGCAGCGGCACCGAAGAGCCGAAGGCCGAGACCATGACCAGCGCCAGCATCTTGCTCGGCAGCGAGATCAGCGCATCGATCAGCCGTGACAGCGGCTCGTCCACCCAGCGGCCGGACAGCGCCGCCAGCAGACCGAGTCCGGCGCCCAGGACGCAGGCCAGCACGGCTGCCACCAGTGCCAGGCCCACGGTGAAACGGGCGCCGTCGAGGATGCGGCTGAGCACGTCGCGCCCCAGGTAGTCGGTACCCAGCAGGTGCGCCTGACTGTAACCGGCCAGCACCGCGCTATCGCCCAGGGCGCCCGGGTCATAGGGGGTCAACCAGGCGCCGAACACGGCGATGAACAGCCAGAAGGCCACCAGCACGCCGCCAATGATGCCGGTCAGGGACCAGTGGCTGCGCCGACGGGTCCGCGGCGGTGACAGCTGGGCGTCGAGCGTCTTGCCATCCACCGGCACGACGGACGCGGCACGTACGGGAATCACGGGTCGGGTCATAGCGTTCTCAGCCTCGGATTGGACAGGATGGCGCAGAGGTCCGCCAGGGTCATGAGCACCAGGTAGGCGCAGCAGAACAGCATGGCGCAGGCCTGGATCAGCGGCAGGTCGCGACTGGCGACGCCGTCCACCATCAGCTGGGCGATGCCCGGGTAGTTGAAGATGGTCTCGACGATCACCACCCCACCCATCAGGTAGGAAAGACTCAGGGCGATGGAGTTGGCGATGGGGCCCACGGCATTGGGCAAGGCATGGCGCAGCACGGCGCGGACCGGACCGACGCCCTTGAGTCGCGCCATCTCCACATAGGGACTCTGCAGCTGCTCCACCAGGGCGGCGCGGGTCATCCGCGCCATCTGCGCCACGATCACGCAGCACAGGGTGCCCACCGGCAGCGCATAGGCGCGCAGGAAGTCCAGGGGGCCGTCGATGTCATGGGCGAAGGTCAGCGCCGAGGTCCACTGCAGGTGCACGGCGAAGACCAGCACCGCCAGGGTCGCCACCAGGAATTCCGGCACCGCGACGATGCCCAGGGTAAAGACGTTGAGGGCGCGGTCCAGGCGACCGCCGGCGTTCATCGCGGAGGCGATGCCCAGGCCCAGCGCCAGGGGTACCGACACCAGGGCGGTGACCCCGGCCAGCATCAGGGAGCCGCCCAGTCGATCGCCGATCATGGCGGAGATGGGCATCTGGCTCGCCAGCGACTGGCCGAGATCACCGTGCAGGAGGCCGCTCAACCAGTGGACGTAGCGCAGCAGCGCCGGCTGGTCGAGGCCCATCTGGGCCCGCAGCGCAGCGACCTGCTCGGGCAGCGCGAACTGGCCCAGCGCCTGCTGCGCGGCATCGCCCGGCAACAGCGCGGAGACGAAGAACACCAGCAACGAGACGATGAGCAGGGTCAGCAACCCGCCCCCGAGGCGTCTGGCGATGAGGGAAAAGACGGAAAGGTCCAAAGCCACCTCCTGCTTGAGCGTGGAGCGGCGAGCCGGTCGCAGCGGAGCGACTCGCCGTGAGGCAACGAGCGTCAGGCCTCCAGCCAGACGTGCTCGGCGAACATGTAACCCATGAAGCCGCCGATGGGGATGATTCCGTAGCCACCGAGCTTGGGCGAATGGGCATCGATGGAGCTGGTGAAGATCGGCAGGCCGATGCCGCAGTGCTGGTGGATCAGCAGCTGCATGTCGGCGTACATCTGCTTGCGCTTGGCGACATCCGTCTCGCCGCGGGAGGCCACCAGTAGCTGGTCGAATTGTTCGTTCTTCCAGCCGGATTCGTTCCAGGGCGCATCGGACTTGAAGAACTGCGACAGCAGGATGTTGGCGGTGGGCCGGGCGTTGATGTTGCCGAAGCCCAGCGGATCCTTCATCCAGTGGTTGTCCCAGTAGCCGTCGGCGCTGACCCGATTGACCATCAGGTTGAGGCCGGCCTGGCGCGCCGACTGCTGCAGCACCAGGGCCATCTCGTTGGCGTTGTCGGCGGCGGTGGAGGTCACCAGCGGCATCCGCGCGCCGGCGATGCCGGCCTTCTGGAAGAGGAACTTGGCCTTGTCCGGATCGTAGGGCCGCTGGGGCAGATCCGCCGCGTAATAGGGTGTGCCCGGCATGATCGGCTGGTCGTTGCCGATGGTGCCATAGCCAAGGAACACCGACTTGAGGATCTGCTCGCGGTCGAACAGCAGCTTCATGCCCTCGACCACATTGGGGTCGTTGAATGGCCGGTTGGGAATGCGCATGATCAGATCGGTGTAGCTACCCGAGGTGTTGGCCACCACCTTGAGCTTGCCGCTCTGCTTGAGGCGCTCGGCGGAGCGCGGATCCACCGACACGGTCAGCTGGACGTCGCCGGCCAGCAGGGCATTGACCCGCGAGGGCTCGTCGCCGATGCCGATCAGCTCGATCTCGTCCAGATAGGGCTTGCCGGACTTCCAGTAGTTTTCGTTGCGCACGCCCACGGTACGCACGCCCGGCTTGAATTCCTTGACCTTGAAGGGCCCGGTGCCGTTGGCGGTGGAGAAATCCTTGGTGCCGTCGGCGATGATCAGGAACGGCGAGATGGCCAGCACCGCGGGCAGCTCGGAGTTCGGCGCCACCAGGCGGATGCGCACCTCGTCGGGCGCCACTGCGGTGACCTCGGCGAACTGATCGGCCAGCGCCTTGACCTTGGAACCCACCGCCGGATCCTTGTGGCGCAACAGCGAGTAGACGACGTCGGCGCTGTCGAAGGTCTTGCCGTTGTGGAATTGCACACCCTGGCGCAGCTTGATCGTCCAGGTCAGGGCGTCCTGGGTATCGAAACTCGTGGCCAGCGCCATCTGGGGTTCGAGGTGGCTGTCGAAGACGGTCAGGCCGTTGTAGAAGAAGTATTGCCGGGCATAGTCGCCCGAGAAGGCGCCGCGGGCCGGATCGAGCGTATCGGCGGTGGACGACCCGGCCGCTGCGGCGCGCACCCGACCGCCACGGCGCGGGGTGCCGCTGACCGCATCTTCTGCGGCGAAGGCCTGGCCGTCACGGCCGAGCAGACCACCCACCCCGGTCGCCAGCAATCCGGCGGCGCCCAGCAGGCGCAGCGCATCGCGCCGCGACACCCCCCGATGCAGGGCCTCGAAGGCCCGAACGCTTTCAGCAGCTCCTATCAGGGGACTTCCAGTCTTTTTCTCGGTCATGTCGGCTCGCTCGTTGGGGGCTCGGTCACCAGTCCATACACCCCTCCCCGGGCGCACGGCGCTGTCCTCTTGGCCGCCTTGTCATGCGGCCTGGTTCATTACAGCACCGGCCCCTCGCCGATTACCGTCGAATTGCCCCTGCGGCGAGACAGAAAAGACCGTTTTGACCGAGCCGCTCAGCATTGTTTGCGGTGTGCGTCGCGACGGCGCATCAGGGCCCGCCATGCCCGTCTTTGGCGCGCTGGGGCGGCGTTTCGCTTGGGGTGACGGAGCGCGGTGCGGGCCGCGATGGAAGGCTGGATGGCCGCGAGAAGCCCACGGTAGCAGCAGTTTCTGCGCAACGCTGCCGGTCAGCGGCCGCCGGGCTGCGGAAACGCAAAACCGCCCACGCAGGCACTGCGCGTGGCAGGGCCTGGGCGGGCGGTTGCGGGAGCGAAGGCTAGTGCAGGCGATCCTGGACGCGGTAGTAGAGTCCTACCAGTGGCAGGAACCAGGGCTTGCCGAAATGCCCGGGAATCGCCGGCCAGTCCAGCACCCGCCAGGGATTGGCCTGGCCGCGACCTTCCAGCACCTCGGCCATCACCCGGCCCATGTGCACCGACATCTGCACGCCATGGCCGCTGTAGCCCATGGCGTAGAACAGGCCGTCCTGCTCGCCGGCACGGGGCAGGCGATCGGCGGTCATGTCCACCAGGCCGCCCCAGCAATAGTCGATGGGCGTCTGGGCCAGGCTGGGAAAGAGCTGGCCCAGCGCGGCGCGCAGCACGGCGCCGCTCTTGGCGTCCTGGCGTGGATCGGACAGGGCGAAACGCGCCCGCCCACCGAAGATCAGCCGGTGGTCTGGCGTGGTACGGAAATAGTTGCCAATGATGCGGCTGGTGACATAGGTGCGCCGATTGGGCAGCAACCCGTCCAGCTGCGCCTTGGGCAGGGGCGCGGTGGCGATGATGAAGCTGCCCACCGAGGCGATGCGGCGGCGAAACCACTGGAAGGGGCCGACGCTGGCGTTGCCCGTGGCCACCAGCACCTGGCGAGCGCGCAACTCGCCCCTGGCGCTGATCACCCGAAAGCTGCCATCGGGCAGTCGCTGCAGATCGCTGACCGCCGCGCCCTCGTACACCTGGGCGCCCCGCCGCACGGCCGCCTCCGCCAACCCGACGCCGAAGCGCCCCATGTGCATCTGGGCGCCGTTGTGCTGCAGCAGACCCCCATGGAAATCGTCGGACGCCACCTCAGCGCGCACCTGGGCGGCGTCGAGCAGCTCGACCTGCGGGTCCACCTCCTGGCGGATCAGTTCGCAGGTGCGCGCGAGGTTGTCATAGTGCTGCGGCTTGGCCGCCAGCTTGAGCTTGCCGGCCTTGTGGAAGTCGCAGGCGATACCCTCTTCGGCGATCACCGCCTCGACGCTGGCCACCGCATCGGCATAGGCCTGGTAGAACGCCCGGGCCTTTTCGGCGCCCAGGCTGGCGTGCAGGGCCGCGTAGTCCTGGGCGACGCCGGTGTTGCAGTGGCCGCCGTTGCGCCCGGAGGCTTCGCCGATCACCCGCCCGGCCTCCAGCACCGCCACGCTGGCACCGCGCCGGCGCAGGGCGACGGCCGCGGAAAGCCCGGTGAAGCCGCCGCCGATGACGGCGACATCCACCTCGCCCGCCACCGGCCCCGGGGTGGCCCCGGTAAAGCCCGGCGCGGTCGCGAGCCAGTAGGAATCGGACGATGCTGGGCCAAGACTCATGGGCGGGCGCTCCGGCAGCTCAGGGGGTTATTCGAGACCGACGACCGCGGCCAGGCCGCCGATGTCCTTGATCTCGGTGTTGCGGTAGAACGGCGTGCTCGGCTCATGGCCGCGATTCACGAACACCTTGTTCTTGATGTTCATGTAATCGGCCGGAATGAGGTCGTAGCGAAAGCTCGACGACACGTGCAGCACGTCTTCCGGGCCGCAGCCGAGGGTGTCCAGCATGTATTCGAAAGCCTGCAGGCGCGGCTTGTAGGCCTGGCCCTGCTCGGCGGTGAAGACGCGGTGGAAGGGCACGCCCAGCTTGTCGACGTTGGACATGATCTGCTCGTCGGCGGCGTTGGAATAGATCACCAGCGGGATCTTGTCGGCGATCTTGGCCAGGCCCGCGGTCACGTCCGGATGCGGTCCCCAGCTCGGCACCGCCTCGTAGTAGGCATTGGCCTCGGCGTCGGTGAAGGAGATGCCCCAGCGCTTGCAGGTGCGCTCCACCGCCGCGTACAGCACCTCCGAATAGGGCTTCCAGGCGCCAAGCACCTCGTCGAAGCGATAGCCGTTGAAGTCCTTGCAGAACTGGTCCATCGCCTCGGCGGGAATGCGGTCGGCGAACATCTCGCGGGCCATGTCGGACATGCGGAAACGGGTCAGGGTGCCGTAGCAGTCGAAGGTGATGTACTTGGGCCGAAAGGCGGTCATGGCAAGGATCCTTTGACAGGGGTCGTGAGTGAGAGGCCGGGGCGCCGGTAGCGTCCCTGGCAAGCATTACAGCACCGGCGAGCCTGACAGTTGTCCGCTTTCAGGCGTCGCGGGAGACAGAAAAAACCGTTTTAGCGGTAAGGCCCAGCATTGTTTGCGGCGACCTCAGGCTTTGGCTGAAAAGTGCCTGCGCTCGGCCATGCTGCGTTAAAAATCATCTCGGAATGCTCATTTACCCTTCGTAAACTCGAGCGCGAGTCCGATCCGCTTCCTCGCTGATTTTTGCCTTGCCTGACCATCGCTCAGCGACTTATCAGCCGAGCCTCAGGAATGCTCCAGGTCGATCAGCACGCTCTTGCTGCGCAGGGTCGCCTCATAGGCGGCGCGGCCCAGGTCCTTGCCGATGCCGGAGCGCTTGTAGCCGCCGGTGGGGATGATCCAGTCGTGGCTGCGGCCATAGCGATTGACCCAGACGGTACCGGCTTCCAGCGCCCGCGTCAGGCGCAACGCCCGTCCGAGATCGGCGGTGTGCACCCCGGCGGCCAGGCCGTAGGTGGGGTGGTCGGCCAGGGCCAGGGCCTCGGCTTCGTCGTCGAACACCTGCACGGTCAGCACCGGGCCGAAGATTTCCTCGTGCACCGCGGGAGTGTCGGCCTCGACCCCGGTGATCAGCGTCGGCTGATAGTAGGCGCCGCCCATGCCTTCCTCCAGGGCGCCACCGACCAGGATCTCCGCGCCCGCCGCCCGACTGCGCGAGACGATGTCCTGGATGCGCTGGCCCTGGCGGTGGGAAATGATCGGCGCCAGGGTGGCCTCCGCCGACCAGGTCGGGCCCGGGCGCAAGGCGGCGAAGGCCGCCTGGATGCCCTCCAGCATCGGTTCGAGAGCCGCCCGCTGGACCAGCAGTCGCGAACCCGAGACGCACACCTGGCCGGCGTTGCCGGTGATGGCGGCGGCCACGCTACGGGCGGTACGGGCCAGATCCGGGGCGTCGGCGAACACCAGTTGCGGACTCTTGCCGCCCAGCTCCAGGGTCACCGGCTTGGGGCCGCTCTCGGCGCAGGCGACCATGATGGCGGTGCCGGTCCCGGTGGAGCCGGTAAAGGTGACCTTGCCGATGCGCGGATGACGACACAGGGCGTCGCCGGTGGTCCGGCCATCACCCTGGACCACGCTGAGGATGCCGGCCGGCAGGCCCGCCAGCACGGCCAGTTCCGCCAGGCGCAGGATGGAAAAGGGCGTCAGCTCCGAAGGCTTGATCACCACGGCATTGCCGGCGGCGAGCGCCGGCGCCATCTTCCAGCCGGCCATGCTCAGGGGGAAATTCCAGGGCGCGATGGCGCCCACCACGCCATAGGGCTCGGTGATCTGCAGACCCAGGTGGCTGGTGGCGGTGGCCGCCACCTCGCCGCCGTGCTTGTCGGCGAATTCGGCGAAGAAGCGGATGCCCTCGGCGACATAGGGAATATCCCAGGCCAGCACCTCGCGCAGCGGACGGGTAGAACCCACCGCCTCCAGCGGGCCGAGGACTTCGCCATCGGCCTCCACCAGATCGGCCCAGCGGCGCATCACCCGCGCGCGTTCACGCGGCGGCCGACTGGCCCAGTCGCTGGCCTTCCAGGCGCGCCAAGTGCCCTCCACCACCTCGTCCACCAGATCCGCCGAGGCGCACGGCAGGCCGCTCTGGAAGCCACCATCGGACGGCCGGAACACCTCCAGCTCGGCGCGGGCATCGCAGGTGCGACCGTCGATGAAGTGGGCACAACGAACCGTTATTGCTCTGGGGTCGAACGAGGCCATGGCGCGCTCCGCTAGGGCTGTGGGCTTGGCCCCATGCTAGGCGCGCGGGTCGCCATCTTTTGCCGAACTGGCAGGGGCCTTCGGCGGCGCGCAGTGGCGCGTCCACCCCTCGGCAACCGAATCTGCCGTCGCGGCTTGCTAGGCTGACGCCTGAATCAGCCAGACCCGAATCGGAGCCCTGCCGTGTCCCATGCCACCCTAAGACCCCTGCGCGTAACCGACCTCGCCACCGCCCACCAGCTGTCCCAGGCGCTGCACTGGCCCCATCGCCCGGAAGACTGGCAGTGCCTGTTCCACACCGGCGAAGGCCTGGTGCTGGAAGACGACCAGGGCGTGTTCGGCACCGGCTTCTGCGTGCCCCAGGGCGACTTCGCCACCATCGGCCTGGTGATCGTCGCCGACAGCCACCAGGGCCAGGGCCATGGTCGCCGCCTCATGGACGGCCTGCTGCAACTGGCCGGCAACCGCACGCCACTGCTGGTCGCCACCCTGCGCGGTGCTCCGCTCTACCGCAGCCAGGGCTTCGACTCCTATGAGCGCATCTACCAGCACCAGGTGCCGAGTCTGCCGGCCATGGGGGAACGTCATTCGCTGGAAGGCCAGGTCCGCACGTTACATCCGGCCGCGGCGCCGCAGCTGGAGCCCCTCGCCCAGGCGGCTACCGGCCTGGACCGCAGCGCCCTGCTGCAGGAATTGCTGCCCCAGGCCGAGCGCATCGTCGGCTTTGAGCAGGAGGGCCAGCTACGCGGCTTCGCCCTGCTGCGCCCCTACGGCCGCGGCCTGTCGGTCGGCCCGGTGATCGCCGAATCCACCGACCAGGCCAAGGCGCTGATCCTCGCGCTGCTGCGCCACGCCGAAGGGCGCTACGTGAGATTCGACGTGACGGCCCGCAGCGGCCTCAATCCCTGGCTGAGCGAAATCGGCGTTCCCCAGGTCGATGAGGTCGAGCAGATGGCCCGGGGCAAGGCGCCGCTGTCCCGCGATGGCCTGGATCAGTTCGCCCTGCTGACTCAGGCGTTGGGCTGAGCGACCGCGGCCTCGCGCGAGCGGTATCCCCGCGGCAGGCGGCGCGGCCGCCTCACCGCTCTGCTGGGCGAAATCGGCGACCCGTCCAGACCCGCAGGCGCGCTCTCGGCACAGCTGCCTGCAACGTCAGACGCGCTGGCTAGCGTCCTTCCTCGGCCCAGCTGGGCCGTTCATTGACGAGGGTTTCCAGTGGATAGCCGCCTTGGCGCAGGGGCTGGCGCAGGACGATGCGGCTGGCAAATTTCTCGATACCGATAGTGTCCTCCAGTAGTCGATCCATCAGGGCCTGCAACCAGTTGATGCTCGGCACCACGATCTTGAGCAGATAGTCGTAGCCGCCACTCACGTTGTGGCACTCGACGATCTCCTGATAGCGGGTGATTCCCGCTTCAAAGGTGCGAAAGTCGGCGGGTCGATGGCTGCTGAGGGTGACCTCGGAGAAGACGATGACATGACTGCCCACCTTCTCCAGGGCGATGTCGGCGTGATAGCCGCGGATCACCCCGGCATCCTGCAGTCGCTTGGTGCGAAGCAGGCAGGGGCTCTCGCTCAGCGATATCGCGGAAGAAAGCTCGACATTCGAACAGCGTCCCTCGCGTTGCAGATACACGAGAATCTTGATATCGAACGCATCGAGGGACGCCGGAGGTTGCATATGGGGCTGCCTTGAACGCTGAGCGCTAGACCCGGGGAACTGCAGAGTGCGCTTCGGTCAGCGCCGCGTCGAGCGTCTCTATCACCAGGCCGGCCTGTTCCGCGGTGAGCACCAGGGGGGGGCGAATCTTCAGCACGTTGTGGCCCATGGCGCAGCCGCTGAGCAGAACGCCCTTGTCGCGCATCAGATTGACCACCCGGGTCGTCAAGGCTCGATCCGGCTCTCGTGTCAGCCGATCGGCCACGAGCTCCACCCCGACGAACATACCTACCCCCCGCACATCGCCAATGGCCGCGTGCCGGTGGGCCAGCGTCGCGATACCCTCTCGCAGCAGCGTGCCCACCTCGGCGGCATGTTGCACCAGGCGTTCCTTCTCGATCGTGTCGAGCACCGCCAGGGCGGCGGCGCAGGACACGTTATTGCCCCCGAAGGTATTGAAATACCGAGAGTTCCTACCAAACTCGGCCAGTACGTCAGCCGTGGCCAGCAGCCCGGCGACCGGTTGCCCGTTGCCCATCGGCTTGCCCAGGGTGACGATATCCGGGATCACGCCGTGACGCTGGAAGCCCCACAGGTGCTCGCCGGTCCTGCCAAAGCCCGGTTGGACTTCGTCGGCGATGAAGATACCACCGGCCCGCTTGATCGCCTCGACCGCGCCCTTCAGCAGACCCGCCGGCTCGGGCAGGATGCCATCGCTGGTAAAGATCGAGTCCACGATCAGCGCCGCCGGCTTGATGCCGTGGCGTTGCAGGTCGCGGATCGCCGCCTCGACGTCGCGGGTGAAGCGCTCAGCGACATCCACCGCGCCGGCGTGGTAGGCGCGCGGCGCCGGCACCAGCCGCACGTGGGCGCCGAGGTCCACCGTGACGCCCAGCGACGGCGAGAACTTCGCGACCGCATCGGTGAAGCCGTGATAGGCGGTCTCGGTGACGATCACGCCCGTGCCGCCCGTGCGCACCTGGGCGATCCGATAGGCGACGTCGTTTGCCTCGCTCCCGGTGCAGGTGAGCATGAGATGCGCCAGCTCGGTCTCGGGCACGGTGGCGAGCAGGCGCTCGGCCAGTTCGAGAATGGTGTCGTGCAGATAACGGGTATTGGTCGCGAGGGTCTGCACCTGCCGGCAGATCGCCTCGGTCACCGCGGGGTGGCAATGGCCGAGCGAGGCGACATTGTTGTAGGCGTCCAGATAGCGGCGTCCCTCCGGATCGATCAGCCAGGCGCCCTCGCCCCGCACGATATGCAGGGGATGCTCGTACATCAGGCGATAGGCCGGCCCGAGCAGGGCATCGCGGCGTTCGATCAGCGCCGCCGTCGCGGCGTTCAGCTCGACGCGGCCCGGTATGTAGGCGTTGACCATGTTGAGGTCAGGGGTGCTGTTCATGGCGTGGTCCTGTGCATACGTCGGTAAGTAGCAGCTCGCGTGCCTGATCTCGGGACAGATCGGCCAGCAAGGTCAGTGCCTCCCAGGAGGCTGCGTTGTGGCGCATGATGTAGTCGTAGTTTTCCGGATAGCGCCTGGCCCGCCACTCCGAGATCAGCACGGTGATCAGGTGACGCGTCGCCATGAGGTCGGCAACGATCTCCTGCTCGCTGTCTTCAAGCGGCAGCGTGGCGTGATAGGCGCCGAGGAATTGCGCGGGGCCCAGGAGTGGATCGATAGGGCCGCCCATGTGGAAGGCCGCGGCGGTGGCGACCTCGCCCACCAGGGGCGCATGCAGCATGTCGCCGAAGTCTATGATCCCGACGATGCGCTCGTGGTCCTGGGGCGCCGCCAGCACGTTGTAGAGGTGGTAGCCGTTGTGGATGACCTGGGCCCTCAGGTGCGGCAACAGTGGCAGCACGTGCCGGTCGAAGCGCGCCATGAACATCCTGACCAGGGCGCGGCGCGGGCCCTCTTCGATGCTATCGACCTTGGCCGCCAGGCGATGGGCCGTGGACACGTTCCACAGCAGATCGTGGGTCGCGGACGGGAGCGCGAAGTCGCGCAAGGCGAGGTTCAATTCGGCCAGGAAGGTGCCCATCGCTCGGCGCTGGGTGGCGGTGCGACGGGTATCGCGAATCTGCACCCCGTCGAGATAGGTCAGCATCCGCACGCAGGTCGCCGATCCGTCCGGGAGCACCAGGGTAGCGTGCGTCTGCCCTTCCAGCGTCCGCACCACCCGAGGTACCGGAAGGCTGGGCGCCACGCAGCCAATATGGTCGAGCGCGGCGATCTGAAAATCCACCACCGCCAGGGATTCGGACGGATTGCTGATCTTGACGACGTAGCGCTCGCCCACCGCCGTCTCCACGCGGCAATTCTGATCCCGCTCACCCAACAGCGGGTCGACCCGGCCATCGATACCGTAGAGACGCCGAACGAGCTGCTGCACCTCGTCCGGCGCGAGGGTCGGTGGCGGCGTCTCCATGGTCGCCGAGACGCCTGGCTGCGCGGTGGCGACCATCATCCCTGCCTCAGCAAGGCGGTCTCGGCGAGGCCTGGCAGACCGAGCAGCCCCGGAAGTTGGCGGATATCGGTCAGGCGCTCGACGCCATAGCCGTCGCAGGCCGGCTCATGCCCGCGGTCGATGAAGGCCCGGGCCATGAAGCCCAGGTCCGCGGCCGTCATCAGGTCATAACGAAAGCTCGAAGAGACATGCATCATGTCCTGCGGCCCGCAGCCCAGCTGCTCGAACATGTACTCGAATGCCTGCGCCCTCGGTTTGTAGGCGCGCGCCTCCTCCGCCGTGTAGACCGCGTGAAAATCCGCCTGCAGGTGGGCGACGCTGGCGGGAATCAGATCGACCATGGAGTTCGACAGGATCACCAGCGGTACCTGCGGCGCGATGGCCCTGAGCGTCTCGACGACATGCGGATGCGGCTGCCAGGTGGGCACGGCCTGGTACAGGGCCAGCGCATCGGCCGCGCGATAGTCCACAGCGTGCTTGGCGCAGGCGCGTTGAATGGCGTTTTCCACTACCTCGAAAAAGGGCTTCCAATCGCCCAGGACTTCATCGAGGCGATAGAAACGGAAACTGTCGAGGAAGGCTGGCATCCGCTCGCTCGGCACACGATCCGCGAACAGCTTTTTCGCGGTGGGTCCCATTTCGAAGTTGATGAGCGTGCCATAGCAGTCGAAGCTGATGAATTTCGGCTTGTACGTCATGTGTCGCGAACTCCAGCGCCTGGGTGAGGGGTGATGCCTCAAGCTTAGGGAGTTCGCGCCCGCTGGGATGCTCTACGACAGGGGCGCTCAGGCAGATTCCTGCGCAAATCCGCGCCTGCTGGCAGGATCTGCGGGAGGCTTTCCGACGAGTCGCCGGTCAACGCCACTCGCACCCCGCCACGCGGTTGCAGCTGGTGCGGGCGCGGTCGCCCTGGGACGTGGAGAAGCGACTGATGACGCTCCAGCCCAGCTGCCGGGTGCGGCCCAGCCAGAGGGTGCCGTCGCTGGTCAGGCCGCTGAAGAACTGCAGCCGTCCCAGCCGCGTACTGGTCTGGGCCCAGGAGCGGCCCGATACCGGATCATAGCCACGCATCAGGGTGTCGTTGCCCTGCACCGCCACCCCGTACCAACCGCCCTGCCCGTCCTGACAGCGCAGCACGAAGGCGCTGCGCACGCAGGTGTCGGCCGGTTTGAGACTGGGAATGGCTGCCTGGACGGCGGGCACTGTCAGCAGCAGGGCCGCGGTGAGCAGGCCGGTACGCAGGATCGCAGTCGGGGTCATAGCGGCAGTCGGTCTGGAGCGGGACGCCCAGCATGAGGTAAATCCCGCAGCCCTGCCAGCCACCTCCCATCCCTCTGGGACTAGTCTTTCGCCGTCCGCCACAGCCGACCGATATCGCGGGCGGTGCGTTCCAGCAGCCCCTCGGCCTGGGCCATGGCCTCTTCCAGACTCAGCGGGCCCGGCACCAGGCTGAAGGCGGCGGCGAGACCCTGCTCATAGAGGGCGTCGTAGCCCTCGCCCAGCGATCCGGCCACGGCCACCACCGGCACGCCGTGGCGCTGGGCCAGGCGCAGTACACCTGCCGGGGTCTTGCCCCTCAGGGTCTGGCCGTCCAGCCGCCCTTCGCCGGTCACTGCCAGATCGGCGTCGATCAGGGCGTCGTCCAGACCGACCAGTTCCGCCACCACCTCGATGCCGGGGCGGAAGGTTGCCTGGAGAAAGGCCAGGGCGGCAAAGCCGACGCCACCGGCGGCGCCGGCACCCGGCTGCTCCCGGACGTCACGCCCAAGGGTCGCGGCGGTAACGGTGGCGAAATGCGCCAGGGCCGCGTCGAGTTGGCGAACCTGCTCGGGCGAAGCGCCCTTCTGCGGGCCGAAGATCTGGCTGGCGCCCTGGGGACCACAGAGCGGATTGTCGACATCGGCGGCAATGACCACCTCCACCTCCGCCAGCCGTGGGTGCAGCGCCGTCACGTCCAGGCTGGCCAACATCGCCAGGGCTGCCCTGCCCGGCCCCAGCGTCTGGCCCTGCCTGTCCAAAAGGCGCACCCCCAGCGCTTGCAGCAGCCCCGCGCCGCCGTCATTGGTGGCACTGCCGCCGATGGCCAGCACCAGGCGCTCGGCGCCGGCGTCCAGGGCGGCGTGCAGGAGCTCGCCCGTACCGCGGGAGGTGGCGACCAGCACGTCGCGCCGGCTCCTGGGCACCAGCTCCAGGCCGCTGGCGCTGGCCATCTCGACGAAGGCGGTGCGCTGCTCGGCCAGCCAGCCCCAGCGGGCGGTCACCGGCTCGCCCAGCGGACCGGTCACCTGCGCCTCGCGCACCTCGCCGCCGGTCGCGGCCAGTACGGCATCCAGGGTGCCTTCACCGCCATCGCCCAGGGGGCACTCGAGGATCTCGGCATCGGGCAGGGCCTGACGCAGGCCACGGGCCAGGGCGCGGGCGACACCGGCAGCGGACAGGCTCTCCTTGAAGGAATCCGGGGCGACGACGATTTTCATGGGCGATTCTCCGTTGTTATGCGTCGAGTGTTTCCCGCTTTGGCCGGCGCCACAACCGGACAAAAGCCCAACGCAGCGAGGTCAAGACTGTGAATTCGCCCAGTCCTGATCCAGCAGCAGTGCGCAATACAACTCGGCGGCCTCGGCGAAACGCCGCGGATCCCGTCCGGTCAGCGCCTGGATCCGCTCCAGCCGATGCCGCAGGCCATTGCGATGCAGCCCCAGCGCCTCGGCGCAGGCCTGGGGGCTGGCGTCCTGGGCGAACCAGCTGCGCAGCGTCGCCAGCAGCTGGCCGTCCCGGTCGGCCTGACGCAAGCGCAGCAACGGCTCCAGCAACCAGGCGCCGTGCGAGCGCTCGGCCTGACCCTGGAGCCAGGTGGGCAGGGCCAGGTCGTCCTGCGCCACCCGGACGCGGTCAGGTCGCAGGCGCCTGGCCACCGTCAGCAGATCCAGGGCCCGCTGAGTCGTCTCGGCCAACCCCGACCAGAGTCGGGCCTCCGGGATCCAGGCACTGCGCTGCAACGACCAGCCCTGCCCCGGCAGCTCCCCCAGCAGCGCCTCAGGCGCTTGCGCGCCGGGTCGATACCAGAGCCACTGCCCCTCTTCGCGCGGCAGGCACCAGCTGTGGGTCAGCCGCTGCTGGGCCCAGTCGCCAAAGCCCGGTGCAGGCACGGCGAATTCGAGCAGCAGCACGTCTCGCGGCAGCTCCGGCCGCAAGCCGAGCAGACTGGCATGGCGACCCACTTCGGGCGCGGCGCCCGGTGCGAGCAGCTGACGCAGCAGGGGGGCGGTCATGCGGCTGGTCACGGGCGGCTGCCCGGCGGCCTGCTCGATGAGCATTTCCGCGGTAAGGCGCAGGAGCTCGGCAGGCAGGCGCAAGTGCTCGGCGTCCGCCCCGGACACGCCAAGGACCCCGACCAGCTCGCCTGCGCGATACAACGGCAGGTTGATACCAGCCTGGGCGCCAGCCAGCCGAGCGGCGGCGACGGCATCCAGCGCCACCGCACGGCCTTCGGCGATGACCTGGCGCGCGCCGGCATGGCGGGTGAACAGTCGCGCCGGATCGCCCGAGCCGATGATCAGCCCGGATGCATCCATGACATTGACGTTGCCTGGCAGGATGCGCATGGCGCGTTCGACGATTTCCTGCGCCAGGGTCTGGCTCAGCTCCATGGCCACCTCCAAGGTTGGCGCGCGTCCTTGCGACGCGCCGTCACCTTAGAGGCGTCACCTGCCGCTGGGCAAGCCGCCAGGAGGCCGGAGGCCGTTACGCCGAGGTGCTCAGCACCCCACGCCGCACCTGATCGCGCTCGATGGATTCGAACAGCGCCTTGAAGTTGCCCTCGCCGAAACCGGTGTCGCCCTTGCGCTGGATGAATTCGAAGAACACCGGTCCCAGTAGAGTCTGGGAGAAGATCTGCAGCAGCAGGCGCCGCTCGCCACCTTCGGAGGTACCGTCGAGGAGAATGCCGCGGGCTTGCAGCTGCTCCACCGGTTCGCCATGGTTGGGCACCCGCCCTTCCAGCATCTCGTAGTAGGTCTCCGGCGGCGCGGTCATGAACCGCGTGCCATAGGCCTTGAGCCGATCCCAGGTGGCGACCAGGTCGTCGGTGAGAAAGGCCACGTGCTGGATGCCCTCGCCGTTGAACTGCATGAGGAATTCCTCGATCTGCCCAGCCCCCTTGGAGGACTCCTCGTTGAGCGGGATGCGCACCAGGCCGTCCGGCGCGGTCATGGCCTTGGAGGTCAGACCGCTGTACTCGCCCTTGATGTCGAAGTAGCGCAGCTCGCGGAAGTTGAACAGCCGCTCGTAGAAGTCGGCCCAGTAGGCCATGCGCCCGCGATAGACGTTGTGGGTTAGGTGGTCGATGACCTTGAGACCGGCGCCCACCGGCTTGCGCTCGACTCCCTCCAGAAATACGAAATCGATGTCGTAGATCGAGCTGCCCTCCTCGTAGCGATCGATGAGGTACAGCGGCGCACCGCCGATGCCCCTGATCGCCGGTAGCCGCAGTTCCATCGGGCCGGTAGGCATGTCCACCGCCTGGGCGCCCAGCTCCAGCGCCTTGGCATAGGCGTGGTGGGAGTCGCGGCAACGAAAGGCCATGCCGCAGACCGAAGGTCCGTGCTCGGCGGCGAAATAGGCCGCATGGCCGGTCTTCTCGCGATTGACGATGGCGTTGATGTCGCCCTGGCGGAACAGCACCACGTCCTTGGATCGGTGGTTGGCGACGTGGCTGAAGCCAAGGCTTTCCAGTACGGGTTCGATGACGTTGGGCGTGGGCGAGGCGAATTCGATGAACTCGAAACCCATGAGGCCCATGGGATTTTCAAACAGATCGGCCATGACTGGCTCCTTGACGGGTAACGTGACGGACGTTGTCGGTAACGCGGGCTAGCACCCCGTCAGGGGCGGCGCGCAGGAAATGCCGCGCACGCTGCGGGCGAGGAAATCACCCAGGAGAAGCTGACAGCCCAGGCGCTTCACGAGGCCACCTGTGCCGGGGTATCCGGCTGAACCTCGGGGCGCGCCTGCTGGAAAGCCGGATGCGCGGCGGCCAGGGCCTCCACCCGCAGGAGGCGCGGATAGGGCGACAGGTCCACCTGGAAACGCCGCGCCGCATAGAGCTGGGGCAGCAGATAGACGTCCGCCAGCCCCACGTCGCCGAAACAGAAGCCAGCGGACCCGATCTGCGCCTCCACCGCCGCCAGGCCCTCGCCGATCCAGTGCGAGATCCAGTCGAGGATGGCCGGCTCTTCCAGGCCCAGACCGCGCAGGCGGTTGAGCACCGAGACGTTGTGCAGCGGATGGACATCGCAGCCGATCAGGGCGGCGACCCCCCGATGCCGGGCGCGCAACAGCGGCTCGGCCGGCAGGAGCGGAACCGCCGGATAGCGTTCTTCCAGGTATTCGAGGATGGCGGGCGACTGGATCAGCACCTCGCCGCTGTCGAGGCGCAGGCTGGGCAGCCGTCCCTGGGCATTGAGCGTGCGATAGGCCGGCTGGCGCTGCTCGCCGGCCAGCAGATTGACCGGCACGGCCTGGTAGTCCAATCCCTTCAGCGCCAGGGCCAGACGGACCCGATAGGCCGAGGTCGAACGGTAATAGGTGAAGAGGTCCATCGACACTGCCCCGCGATTGCCTGCCGGCTTCTTATTATGCGTAAGTTCATTACGTTAAAAGGAATCTGCGCCTGCCCAGGGGCCTTGTCAACGGCACTCAGGTCGTTGGCCACTCCGCGCTGCCCTACCCTGCCGCCAGCACCTGGCCGCGACATTCGCCGAAGCCGATCGTGGGCAGTCCAGGCCGCTGACAGCGCGCCCTGAGGATGACCTCGTCGCCGTCTTCCAGAAAGGTACGGGTCTCGCCGCCTGGCAGTTGCAGCGGCTGCTTGCCGCCCTGGGTGAGTTCCAGCAGGCTGCCGCAACTGCCTGCATCCGGCCCGGAGAGGGTGCCCGAACCAAAGAAATCGCCGGGTTGGAGGGCACAGCCATTGACGGTGTGATGGGTCACCATCTGCGCCACCGTCCAGTACATGTTCAGGGTATTGCTCAGGGCGAGCCGCTGGGCGGGCAGCCCCTGCTCCACCATGCGCGGCGTGCGCAGCAGCACTTCCAGTTCGATGTCCAGCGCGCCCTGGGCCTGGTCCCGCTCGTCGTATAGGTAGGCCAGGGGCTGGGGATCCCCGACAGGCCGCGTTGGCTGCGCCTGGCGATAGGGTGCCAGGGCTTCCGCGGTCACTACCCAGGGCGACAGGGTGCTGGCGAAACTCTTCGACAGGAAGGGGCCCAGCGGCTGGTATTCCCAGGCCTGGATGTCCCGCGCCGACCAGTCGTTGAGCAGGCAGAAACCGGCGATATGCTCCGCCGCGGTGCCGATGGCGATGGACTCGCCCTGGGCATTGCCCGGGCCGATCCAGATCCCCAGCTCCAGCTCGTAGTCCAGCCGGCGGCAAGGCCCGAACACGGGCGCCTCCTGCCCGGGCGGGAGCGTCTGACCCTTGGGTCGCTTGAACGCCTCGCCAGAGACCCCGAGGGTCGAGGCACGGCCGTGGTAGGCGATGGGCACGTGCTTGTAGTTGGGCAGCAGCGGATTGTCCGGGCGGAACAGCCGACCGATCTGGGTGGCGTGGTGGATGCCGACATAGAAGTCGGTGTAGTCACCGACCCGCGCCGGCAGGTGCATCCGGCAGGCGCTCTGGGGTGCCAGCAGATACTCCGCCAGCTCCTCGAGCTGCTCACGCTGCGGATGATCGGCACGCAGCAGGGCCTGCAGGGCCTGGCGCAGGGCGACGCGCGCCGGCCCGCCAGCGGCGAAGAAGGCGTTGAGCGTTTCCTGAGCAGCCAGTTCGGCGGCCCGCTGGGCCGCGCCGCGGAACAAACCCGCTTCGAGTGCGAAGCCCAGATCGAGGATGAAGTCCCCCACCGCCACGCCCCCGCGGGGCCTCTCCTCGCCGCGGCTGAACACGCCCAGGGGCAGGTTGTGCAGGGAAAAATCCGCATGGCCATTGGCCGACGCGACCCAGCTGGACAATTCGTCGGTCATGCCGATGCTCCTGCGCCGGGCGCGACAAAGGTCTTGGTGAGGCCCGCCCAGCAGGCATCGTAATCGGGCTGCAGCAGCGGCGATGCCAGGGCGTGACGGGTCGGCCGCAGGACGCGCCCGGTTTCGAACATGAAGGCCATGGTGTTCTCGATCCGGTGCGGCCGCAGGTCGGCGGCGATGGCGTTCTGGGTGGAGACCCGGTCCGGGCCGTGGGCGCTCATGCAGCCGTGCAGGGAGGCACCACCGGGCGCGAAGCCGTCGGCCTTGGCGTCGTAGGCGCCCTGGATCAGGCCCATGAATTCGTTCATCAGGTTGCGGTGGAACCAGGGCGGACGGAAGGTGTTTTCCGCGACCATCCAGCGCGGCGGAAAGATCACGAAGTCGATGTTGGCCACCCCTTCGCTGGTTCCGGGTGCGGTCAGCACGGTGAAGATCGATGGATCGGGATGATCGAAACTCACGGTGCCCAGGGTATTGAAGCGACGCAGGTCGTATTTGTAGGGCACGTTGTTGCCATGCCAGGCGACCACGTCCAGCGGCGAGTGATCCAGCTCGGTCTCCCAGAGTTCGCCGAGGAATTTCTGCACCAGCCGGGTGGGTGCCTCCCGATCCTCGAAGCGGGCCACGGGCGCCTGGAAATCCCGCGGATTGGCCAGGCCGTTGCTGCCGATCGGACCCAGCTCGGGCAGCCGCAGGGAGCGTCCGTGGTTTTCGCAGACGTAACCCCGTACCGGCTCGCCCTCCACCACCTCCACCCGGAATTTCATGCCGCGTGGAATCACCGCGATCTCCAGCGGCTCGATGCGCAGCAGACCTAGCTCAGTAACCAGGTCCAACCGCCCCCGCTCCGGCACGATCAGCAATTCTCCGTCGGCGTCGTAGAAGACGGCGGTCATGCTGGCATTGGCGGCATAGCGATAGAGGCTGACGCCCTCGGTCTGGTCACCCGGGTCGGTGGCGACGAGCCGTTCCAGCCCGGCGAGAAAATCGGTGGCGGCGGCCGGCATCGGCAAGGGATTCCAGCGCAGGCGATTGGGTGTGGGCGCGCCCAGCTCCGCGCCGGTCAACTGCAGCGCGCAGCGCTGAAAGCGGCCATGGGCGGCCGAAGGCCTGAGCCGATACAGCCAGGAGCGCCGAGCCTCGTGACGCGGCACGGTAAAGGCCGTGCCGGAGAGTTGCTCGGCATAGAGGCCGAAGGGCGCGCGTTGCGGCGAGTTCTGCCCGACTGGCAGGGCACCCGGCAGGGCCTCGGCGCTGAAGTGATTGCCAAAGCCGGATTGATAGGTCACTGGTGTTGTTGCTTGTTCTTGTTTGTCCACCTAGGCCACCCATTATGCGTAACAGGTTTACGCAAAAAGTAAATTGAACCCAGGAGAGCGTCAAGCTATAACGCTGCCTTTACCCACGCGATGGAAGCGATGACGAACACCCCCGAAGCAGCACTCCCCCGACGCCAGAAGGTGCAGGCGGCCGAGGTCGGCACCGACATCCTCAAGGCCCTCGCCGAGCTGGCGCCGTCGACGTCCTTGTCGCGCCTGGCCAGCCACCTGGACATGCCCGCCAGCAAGGTGCACCGCTACCTGCAGGCGCTGATCGCCAGCGGATTCGCCGAGCAGGATCCGCGGACCAATCACTACGGACTTGGCCAGGCCGCCCTCTTCGTTGGCCTGGCGGCCCTGGGTCGGCTGGACGTGGTGAAGCTGGCGGCGCCGGTGCTGGCCGATCTGCGCGACGAGGTCGGCGAAACCAGCTTTCTGGCGGTCTGGGGCAACAAGGGGCCGACGGTGGTGCTGGTGGAACAGGCGCTGCGCGCCGTCACCTTGGTGACCCAGGTCGGCTCGGTGCTGCCACTGCTGGGCTCCTCCACGGGCCTGGTGTTCAATACCTTCCTGCCGGAGGTCGAGACCGCGGCGTTGCGGGCCGAAGAATTGCACCGGCCGGATGCGCCCAGCGCGGCGGAGCTGGCGGAAGGTGCACGCCAGCTGCGGGAGACCCATATCCAACCGGTGCATGGCCTGCTGATGGCCGGCGTCAATGCGCTGTCCGCACCGCTGTTTGGAGCCGGCGGCCGGCTCGCCGGGGTGCTGACCCTGGTCGGCGCCGCGCCAGGCTTCCAGGCCGAGGTCGAAGGCGCCGCCGCGCTGCAGCTCCTTGGAGCCGCCCAGGCCATCAGTGGGCGGCTGGGCGGAAAGATCTGACGATTGGCGTCGCAGTGCAGCAGTCAGGAGCGCCGATGGTCGCGACAGCGCTCCACTCGATCCTTTCCAGCCTCCATTCGGCTAAAGGATCACCCGGACTGGCCGTTTGCCATTAAGCTTACTGTTAGCGCGTTTATCATTGGCGCACTGCTTTATGGTGACCTCTTCATGACTGCTCTTTCCTATCGTGATCGCAACCAGGCTCTCAACGACTCCCTGGGCAAATTCTGGCAAGTCGCCAAACCCGTGGTCCAGGCGGCCATGGCCATTCATGTGGCGTTGCTGGTCATTTTCGTTCTGCTCGACCAGATCCTGATGGCCTGGGCCAACGTGCTCAGCATTGCGGCCTACGTCGGCTGCCTGGCCGCCCTGCGCCAGCGGCGCTATCGCATCGCCAGCCTGACCATGAGTTGCGAGATCGTTGCCCACGCCTGGATCGCCACCTGGCAACTCGGCTGGGACAGCAACTTCCACTACTACGTGCTGTGTATCCTGCCGATCGTCATCTACAACTACCGCACCGCGCCGATCCGTCATCTGCTGCTGGTGCTGGGCATTCTGGTGACCCTGGCAGGCGGCTATCTGCTGCACCCTCCCGCGGCTCTCGCACCTCTGGCAATGAAGCTCTTCGGCATCGTCAACGTCATCAGCGCCCTGGGGTTGCTGTTCTATGGCACCGGTGCCTCCTTCCACCACAGCACCAAGATGCAGCTGGACCTGCTGCACTCCGCCAGCCACGACAGCCTCACCAACCTCTACAACCGGCGGCGAATTCTCGATCAGGCGGAAAAGCACAGTGGCGTGACCGGCAGCCTCATCCTCTTCGACGTCGATCACTTCAAGCACATCAATGACCGCTTCGGCCACGATTGCGGCGATCTGGTGCTGCAGGGCATCGCCGACGTCATCCGTCGCGAGGTGCGCCATTCCGATCTGGCGGCGCGCTGGGGTGGCGAGGAATTCCTGGTGCTGCTGCCCCAGGCGCGGACCGAAGTGGCCTGGGGCGTGGCGGAACGCATCCGCCAGCGCCTGACCGACGTCACCCAGTCCCTCGAACGCGGTCCCGCGCGGGTCACGGCGACCCTGGCGGTCTGTGAGATTCGCGATTGCGAGGCCTTCGCCAGCGCCCTGGAGCGTGCCGACCAGGCGCTCTACCGGGGCAAGCAGGAAGGCCGCGACCGGGTGATGCTGGCCGCCTGAGATCCCGCCTGCCCTAGACCACGAAGCGCTGCAGGGCGCCGTGCAGATCGGCCGCCAGGGCGGAAAGCTGCTGGCTGCTGGCACTGGTCTGCTGGGCGCCGGCGGCGGTCTGGCTCGCCGCGTCGCGAATCAGCGTCAGATTGCGATCGACCGCCGCCGTGGTGGCCGTCTGCTCTTCGGTGGCCGCGGCGATGGCGTCGTTGCGCTGGCCGATGGCGGTGATGGCCTGGGTGATGCCTTCCAGCACCTGCCAGGTCGCCTGGGCCTGGTCGCGGGTATGGCTGGCCTGGAGTCGACTCTGATCCAGGGCGGTCACCGTCTTCTCGCTGACCTGCTGCATACCATCGATCAGGCCTTCGATCTCGCGGGTCGAGTCGCCCGTGCGGCTGGCCAGGCCGCGCACCTCGTCGGCCACCACGGCGAAGCCGCGTCCGGCGTCCCCGGCCCGGGCCGCCTCGATGGCGGCGTTGAGCGCCAGCAGGTTGGTCTGCTCGGCGACGTTGCGGATGACATCGAGCATCTTGCTGATACCCTTGGATTGCTCGGCCAACTGGTCCGCCTGGTTGGCCGCCTCGTCCACGTTGCCCACCAGTTGGGTGATGGCGGCCAGCGTCTGGCGGACCTGCGTCTGCCCCTGCTTGGCCTGATCGACGCAGCGCTGCGATTCGGCGGAGGTGGAGGTCGCACTGCCTGGACCGCCTGGTTGAGCTGGGTGACGGCATTGGCCGCATGCTGGATATCGGTGGTCTGCTGCTCCAGGTTGCGGCAGCTTTCATCCATCACGGCACTCACCTGGGTCGAGGCCGAGGCCAGCTGCTCCGAGGCCTTGCCGGTATCTCGCGCAGATTGCCCTGCATACGCTCCAGCGCCAGCAGCAGCATGGCTGCCTCGTCGCGTCCCTGGGGCTGGATGTTCTGCCGCAGATCACCCGCGGCGATGCCACCGGAGATGTCCAGCGCCTGACGCAACGGCTGCACCACGCTACGGGTCAGACGCCAGGCCAGGAGCAGCAGCAGCAGAATGGCGCCGCCGATGACCGACCAGACGATGGCGCGGGCCTGCAGGAACTGGACGTTCGCCACCTCCTTGGCCTGGGCAGCGCCCTGCTTGTTCAATTCACGCAGCAGTTGCACTTGCATGTCCATCAGATCGCCCTTGAGGCCCACCACGGTATCCAGCTGTACCCGCGCGGCCGGAACCTGCTGCTGCTCGATCAGGCGCACCTCTTCGCGCAGGCCTGCCACGAAAGGCAGATAGGCCTCGTGCAGGGCCTTGATCGAATCCCCTTCGGTCGCATCGGTGACGACCGGCGCATAGTCCCGGAACAGCTGATCGGTTTCGTTGACCAGTTGCTCCAGGGTGACCCGGCTCATGGCCACGGCGCCCGGATCCTCGGCATTGAGCAGGACCACCGAGGCCTGATTGCGCAACTTGCCGAGATTGATCGCCAGAGAATCGGCGATGGCGATACTGGGCAACCAGTCCTGCTCCATGCTCAGCGCCTGACGGCGCAGCTGCTGCATCTCCCACAGGGAGAAGCTGCCCAATCCGGCGAGCAACACGGCCGCGAAGGTAAAGGAGAACAGCATCCGCGGACCGGTCTTGAGGGCTCTCAACCAGGAACGGCGGGACAGGCGGCGAAGGGGCGCTAGGATCCGAAGCATGGAGGCGTCACTGCAGGAAGACGGTCAAGCACAGCAGCCTAGGCAAGCCAGATGTCGGGTTGATTACAAAATGCCCTTGCCCCAAAAAATCAGACGATTGCGGCAAAAGGTAACTGGGGCTAAGGTCCCTCCCCTCCGTTCGCCATCCTGCTCGACGCTGTCATGACCCTCCCTACCGCCAAGGCTTCGCCCTTACAGATCCTGCTGCTCGGCATCGCCCAGATCCTCGTCTGGGGCGGCTCCTTTTTCATTCTCGCGGTGCTGGCCGACCCGGTGGTGCAGGAGACCGGCTGGTCCCGGCAATGGGTCTATGGCGGTCTCTCGCTCGGAGTTCTGGTTTCCGGGCTGCTCGCACCGGCGTGCGGCCGCCTGATCGCCCGCCAGGGCGGCCGCACGCTGCTGTCGCTGAGCGGCCTGGGGGTGGCCGCTGGACTGATCCTGATGGCCAGCGCCCAGCATCTGCCGCTGTTCCTGCTCGCCTGGGTAGTGATGGGTGTTGGCATGGCCGCGGGTCTGTACGATGCCCTGTTCGCGACCCTGGGCACCTGCTACGGCACCCAGTCCCGCTCGGCGATCAGCGGCATCACCCTGGTCTCCGGCTTTTGCACGGCCATTACCTGGCCCGTCGCCGCCTTCATGGTGAGTCACCTGGGCTGGCGCGCCACCTGCCTGGTCTATGCGGCCGTCCTGTTGCTGACGATCTGGCCGCTGTATCGACGCGCCCTGCCCGCGCCGTCCCTCTCCACCCAAGCGCCGCGGCCCACCCAGGCGGCACCGGCAGTACCGGTTGATCGCGCCCTGTACACCGTACTCACGGCCCTCTTCACCCTGGGCGCGGTGCTGATGACAGCCATTTCCATCCAGCTCATCACCCTGCTGCAGGGGATCGGCTACAGCCTGGCCAGCGCCGTGGCGCTGAGCGCCTGCCTGGGGCCAAGTCAGGTCGCCTCGCGGATCATCGACCTGCTCAACCGCAACGGCCACCCGCTGTGGACGGCGCTGGCCTCGGTGGTCTGCACGGCCGCCGGCCTGCTGCAGGTGACCCTCGGGCCCGGCCTGGTCTGGGTGACGGTCGTGGGTCTGGTGATCTTCGGTGCGGGCAATGGCCTGAGGGCCATCATTCGCGGCGCCCTGCCGCTGGCGCTCTGGAGTCCGGCGGAATACGCCACCATCCTCGGCCGCATGGCGCGCCCGGCATTGCTCGGCCAGGCCGCCACGCCCCTGCTCTGTGGCTATGTCCTGGAACACCATGGCCCCCAGGCGGTGCTGGGTCTGCTCTGCCTGCTGGCGCTGATCAACGTGGCACTGGTCGCCTTGTTGTTCAGGGCGATCCTCAGCCGGCGCGATGGCTAGTCGCAGGCGATTTCCAGGGGGACCAGGCGCAGCCTGATACCGGTCCGGCGCAGGGTAAGGATGTCGCCCTCGCGCTGTCCGACCTCGTCACCCAGGGTGCTGCGTAGCGTTTTCTCGTCGCGCAACTGGGCGTAGGTTCGGGGATCTTCCCCCTGGCAGCTTTCGGCGATATGCAATTCGCCGTGCAGCAACTTGCCCGCAGTGCGCCCGCTGGTGAGATCCACGAGCAGATAATCCTGGTCAGGCTGGTAGTTGAAGGTCATGCGAATTCCCCGGCGACTGTAGCCATGGGAACCACTCGTGCCCGGTTGGTTCAGGACGTCGGGTTACCTTCCTCATCCAGACGAGTGCGCAGCATGACCAGGGTCTCGCGCAGATCATCCAGGCCCGCATCGCCCAGGGCGCAGACCTGCCGCACCCGGCTGTTGACCCCATTGGCCTGATCGCGCAGCGCGCGACCCGCAGGCGTCAATTCGATAGACAGGTTGCGCTCGTCTTCGGCGCTGCGACGGCGCGTGACCAGCCCGGCGGCCTCTAGGCGCTTGACCACGGGGGTGAGGGCACCGGAATCCTGCCGCAGCCGATGGGACAGCTCCTTGAGCGTGAGGCCGTCATGCTCCCAGAGCACCAGCATGATCAGGTACTGCGGGAAGGTCAGGCCCATGCTCTCCAGCAGGGGCTTATAGAGTTGCGTCATCGCCAGCGAAGCCGAGTACAGGGAAAAGCAGAGTTGCTGGTCGAGGAGCAGTGGATCTTTGGCTGTCATGGGATCTGCCATTACAAAAGCGTGAAAAGAGTGGAAGGTGCGATCTATCCCCAGCCAGGTCAAGCGCCCGGGTGACGTGGGGTCGGTTGCCGGAAACATCCGGTAACTGGCACTGGATTCCGATACCACAGGATGCCACAGTGAGCGGCTGGACATAAATAATAAGGGTAATACCTGCATGGCCGTTTCCTCTGCCACGCCAGCCGTACCTGGCGAAAATCCCCCCGCCGCCCTGGCCGGCGCCTCGCCGATGGTGGCGGGAATCCTGGCCTCCTGTGCGCTGGCCCACCTCATCAACGACCTGATCCAATCCGTCCTGCCCTCGATCTATCCAATGCTCAAGGACAGCTATGGTCTGACGTTTACCCAGATCGGTCTGATCACCCTGGCCTTCCAGATCACCGCCTCCCTGCTGCAACCCTGGATCGGCTTCCATACCGACCGCCATCCTAAACCCTATCTGCTGCCCGCCGGCATGGTCTGTACTCTGCTCGGGGTACTGTTGCTCGCCTTTGTCGGCAGTTTTCCCGCGATCCTGGCCGCTTCGGCGCTGATCGGCGTCGGCTCTTCGACCTTTCACCCGGAAACCTCGCGGGTAGCCCGCCTGGCGTCGGGGGGACGCTTCGGCCTGGCGCAATCCACCTTCCAGGTCGGCGGCAACGCCGGCACCGCCATCGGCCCCCTGCTGGCGGCAGCCATCGTCATTCCCTATGGTCAGACCCATGTCGCCTGGTTCGCGCTCTTCGCGCTGTTCGCCATCGGCGTGCAATACGGGCTGTCGCGCTGGTATCGCAATCACCTGCGTAGCGCTAAGGGGCGCAAGGTCGCCACGGTCAGCCACGGCCTGTCCCGCGGCCAGGTGACCTTCGCGCTGATCGTGTTGGCGCTGCTGGTGTTCTCCAAGTACATCTACATGGCCAGCATCACCAGCTACTTCACCTTCTATCTCATCGAGCGTTTCGGCCTCTCGGTGGCCAGCTCCCAGCTGCACCTCTTTCTCTTCCTGGGTGCGGTCGCAGCCGGAACCTTCTTTGGTGGCCCCATCGGCGATCGCATCGGCCGCAAGGCGGTCATCTGGTTCTCGATCCTGGGCGCGGCGCCCTTCACCCTCGCCCTGCCCTATGTCGATCTGTTCTGGACCAGTGTGCTCAGCGTCATCATCGGCTTCATCCTGGCCTCGGCCTTCTCGGCCATCGTGGTCTACGCCCAGGAGCTGGTACCGGGCAACGTGGGCATGATCGCCGGGATCTTCTTCGGCCTGATGTTCGGCGTCAGTGCCATCGCCGCCGCGGGACTGGGCAATCTGGCCGACCATCGCGGCATCGAATACGTCTACCAGCTGTGCTCCTACATGCCGCTGCTGGGCGTCCTGACCATCCTGCTGCCTGCCACTCGCCGCAAGGCCGCCTGAGGTCCGCGCCACGGGAGCACCAGACTCCCGTGGCGAAGCGCCTCGCCACCCGCTACGCTGGCCGCCCCTGAGCCTTTCGCCGAGTCGCGATGAAGAGTCCGTTGCACTACCTGGTCCGTTACCCCTCCGCCAACCTGCTGTTCATCCAGCTAGTCGGGCTGCTGCTCTACCCCTTCGTGGAGCAGGAAGAACATGGGCGCGCCATCATCGGGGCCTTCGGCATCATCGTCCTCGCCACCGCCCTGCGCATGGTGCGACGGAGCCCGACCATCCAGTGGCTGGGGTTCATTCTCGCCGGCTGCATCCTGGTTCTCACGGTCCTGGTGGAATGGCAGGGCGATCGCCACCTGGTGGTATCCCTGGCCATCCTCGATGCGGTCTTCTATTTCTATGCCGCGGGCAGTCTCATCGCCTACATGATGGAAGACCAGCGGGCGACCACCGATGAACTCTTCGCCGTGGGTGCGACCTTCACCCTGCTGGCCTGGGCCTTCGCCCATGCCTACTCGGCCTGTCAGATCCTGCAGCCCAACAGCTTCACCGCCGCCAACGATCCCCTGGCCGCACGCACCTGGACCGAGCTGCTCTACGTCAGCTTCGCCATCCTCTCCGGCGTCGGCCTGAGCGATATCTACCCGATCAAGCCGATGGCGCGCTCGCTGGTCATGCTCGGGCAGTTCTCCGGTGTCATGTACATCGCCCTGGTGGTGACCCGGCTGGTCACCCTGACGGTACGCAGCCGCTAGCCGAATCGCGCCAGGCTGAAGCTGCCGAGATCGATGTCGCTGCGTCCGGTGGTCACGCGCTGGGCGAGCGCTTCGCCCAACGCGGCCGAATGCTTGAAGCCATGTCCCGAACAGGCACTGACCACGGTCACGCCCGGTAGCGCCGGATGCTCGTCGACGATGAAGCCGAAATCGGGCGTCACGGTGTAAGCGCAGACAGCGCTGCGCACTGCTCGGGCGGAAAGACCGTCAACCCACCTGCCCACTTGATTACTGAATAGCCTGCTCGATTCCTCAGGATGAAGAAATCTATTAATCCCTATAGGGGTGGTATTATTCTGGTACTGTTCAGTGGCGACCTTCACGGCATTTTCGCCAGGCAGAGGTGGAAAGCCGTAGAAGAGATCGCTGTCGCCACTGCCATGGGCGAGGATGAAGCTTGGCGAATCCGCCGGAAACAGTTCAGGTCTGGCGACTTCGAACCAGTGCAGGGTCTGACGGCAGACGCGCAGCAGCCGGTCGAAAGGTGCGCCCAGCAATTCAGCGCTCCACATGCCGGCGGCGACGATGACCCGCTTCGTCCGCCAGCGACCTTGTGCCGAATGCAGCACTACGCCCTGCTCGTCCGTCTCCAGGCGTTCGATGACGGTATCGGTATGGATCCGGGCACCCCGCTCACGCGCGCCGTCCAGTTGCGCCTGGATACAGGCTTCCGGATAGAGAAAACCCCCACCTGGTTCGAAATAGCCCAGCGCATCTGCCGCTACCTGGAATTGCGGAAAGCGCTGGCGAATGACGGCGCCCTCCCAGGCCTCATGAGGGATCCCGTACTGACGCGCCAGCTCCAGGGTGGCCTGGGTGAAATCCGGGCGACCGTGATGGGAGGTTGCCGTCGCGGTGGCGGTCATGATCAGTACCCCGCATTGCTCGAACAGCCGCACGTCCCGCTCCGCCTCCAGCTCACGCCAGAGTTGCTGCGAGCGGATCGCCAAGGGGACGTAGGCTGCGCCCTCGCCCACCGCCTGGCGGGTGATGCGCGTCGCGCCGTGGCTGGAGCCCAGCTCATGGGGCGGTGCATAGCGATCGATGCCTGCGACCTTCACGCCACGCCTGGCCAGTTGGTAAAGCGTGGCCGCGCCCATGGCGCCCAGGCCCAGGACAATGACGTCATGGGTTGCGTAGGTCATCTCATCTCCCTGCCTTCTTCGCTTATTGAGCAGCGAACGCTAGCAAGACGAGCTGCCCAAGACCAGGAGCGGAGTCAGAGATGGGTGGTCATCGTCTCCATGACATGTTCGTGCAAGATGAATTGAAGGGTGGCAGCTCGGTTTTTACAGGGGTGGTATTAGGCGAGGATCGATTCAGGGGCCGCGTAGCGACAACGACGGTTGGGGCCGATCGTTCTGTTCATGGCGCCGACTGAACTACTGGGTGAAGTGTCCGGTCGCAAGTCGTCGGACGCTTCACCCAGTCACCCTCCCCTGCCTCAGGTCATGCCCAACCAGTTCGGCAGGGCCAGGGACAGATAAGGCACGTAGGTCACCAGGATGAGGAAGGCGAGCATCACCAGCAGCCAGGGGGAAACGGCCCTGATGGTGGTGGTCAGCGGCATCCCGGTCACCGCTGAGGTGACGAACAGGTTGAGTCCGGTCGGCGGTGTGATCAGTCCGATCTCCATGTTGACCACCATGATGATCCCCAGATGGATCGGATCTATCCCGAGCTGCATCGCGATTGGGAAGAGGATGGGTGCGAGAATCAGGATGATCGCCGACGGCTCCATGAAGGTGCCCGCGATCAGCAGCACGATGTTCACCACGATCAGGAACTCCACCGGCGAGAAGCCCTGGGCCACGACCCAACCCGTGATCGACTGGGGGATCTGTTCGGTGGTCAGCACATGAGCGAACAGCATGGCGTTGGCGATGATGAACATCAGCACCACGGTCAACTTGCCCGCATCGATCAGCACCCGGTGGCACGCTCTCAGCTTCATGTCCTTGTGCACGAAGACCGCGACGATGGCTGCATAGATCGCCGAGACCGCCGCCGCTTCCGTGGGGGTGAACATGCCCGAGTAGATGCCGCCTAGGATGATCACGATCAGCATGAGGCCCCAGATGGCACGGCGACCGGTGCGCAACACCTCCTTGAAGGACGCGCGGGGCAGCGCCGGAATGTTCTTGATGCGGGCGATGATGTAGATGGTCACCATCAGCACCAGCCCCAGCAGCAACCCCGGCACCACCCCCGCCATGAACAGCTTGCCCACCGAGGATTCGGTGGCCGTCGCATAGACCACCATGACGATGGAGGGCGGAATCAGGATGCCCAGGGTGCCGGCATTGCAGACGATGCCGGCGGCGAATTCGCGCTTGTAGCCCGAACGCACCATGCCGGCGATGACGATGGAGCCTACCGCGGCAACGGTGGCTGGCGAAGATCCGCAGAGGGCGGCGAACAGCATGCAGGCCAGGATCGCGGCGATGGCCAACCCGCCCCTGATGTGGCCGACGCAGGCATTGGCGAACTCGATCAGGCGATGGGCCACCCCCCCGGTGGTCATGAAGGCGCCGGCCAGCAGAAAGAACGGAATGGCCATGAGGGTGTAGTGCTCGCTGGTTTCGAACAGCTTGATCGCCAGCGAGCGGACCGAGTCGTTGCTGAACAGCAGGATGGTGAGCGCGCCGGAAAGCCCCAGGGAAATGGCCACCGGAATGCCGATGAACATCAGGACGAAAAGCGCCAGGAACAGAAAGGTGATAGTCATGGCTGGCGCTCCGTGCCCTGCTGTCCATCGACAAGTTTGAGAGCGTCCTCGGCTTCGCTGTGTCCGCCGAACCCACTTTGCTCGTTGCGCAGGATGCGCAGGAACACCTCGACGAAGCGGACCAGCATGAGCGCGAAGCCGATCGGCACGATCATGACGATATGCCACTGGTGCACACCGAAGCGGTCGAGATCCTCAGCACCGATGTTGGCGGTCATCAGCGCCGATACCCACTGCTGACTGGAATAGGTCATCAACCCGCAGTAGAGGATGCAGATGCCCACCGCCAGCAAGGCAACCGACCTGCGCAGCGCGGGCGGAAAGGTCTTGACCAGCAGATCGACCCCGAGGTGGGCGCCGATGCGCACGCCCCAGGCCAGTCCGATGAAGATCAGCCAACCGAACACGGCCTTGGCCAGGGCAACGCTCCAGGTCATTTCCTGGGAGACGAAGAGAATGCCATCGCCGATGGCGAAGAGGGGTTTTTCCAGAAAGGGAAGGTGATCAGCGAAATAATAGAAAACCGCGTAAACGTTGTTGACCACCACGTAGAAGAAGGTGATCAGGGTCATGACCGCCAGCAGGAAGGCGACGAGCGCCTCCTCCAGCCGGCCCCAAAGACGTGTCACGGCGGACATAAGAACCTCCGACAACAGCTGACAGGGGGCGAAAGAAAGAAGCGCTCGTGGCTTTTCTAGCTAGCCTGGTTGGCGTCGACGGCCGCTTTGATCACCTCGCTGCCAATCTCTCCCTCGAACTGCTTCCACACCGGCTGCATGGCCTTGCGCCAGTCTTCGCGTTGCGCGGGAGTCAGTTCGATGATTTCGCTGGTACCGGTCTTGGCGATGGCGCCACGCGCCTCGTCGTTGAGGGCCTGAGCCTGGCGGTTCACCTCGATAGAGACCTCGGCCATCACCTTGCTCAGCTCGCTGCGGACATCCTCGGGCAGCCCCTGCCAGAACTTGGTATTGGTGATCACCATGTAGTCGATCAGGCCGTGGTTGGTCTCGGTGAAGTAAGGCTGAACCTCATAGACCTTCTGGCTGTAGTAGTTGGACCAGGTGTTCTCGGTACCGTTGACGACCCCGGTCTGCAAGCCCTGATACACCTCGGCGAAGCTCATCTTGCGCGGCACGGCACGCAGTGCCTTGAATTGCTCATCGAGGACCGCCGAGGCCTGGACGCGGAATTTCAGGCCGCGGGCATCCTTGGGTTCACGCAGCGGCTTGTTCGCCGACAGCACCTTGAGCCCGTTGTGCCAGTAGGCCAGCCCGGTGATGCCCTTGCCTTCCATGCTGGCCAGCAGCGCCTTGCCCTGGGGGCCGGCCTGGAAGCGATCGACCGCGGCCATGTTGTCGAACAGGAAGGGCAGATCGAAGACCTGCACGGCCTTGGCGTAGTGCTCGAACTTGGCCAGCGAAGGCGCCAGCATCTGGACATCGCCCAGCAGCAGGGCCTCCATCTCCTTGCCATCGCCAAACAGCGAGGAGTTGGGATAGACCTCGACCTTCACCCGCCCGGGCAGGCGCTCTTCCGCCAGCTTCTTGAACAGCACTGCACCCTGCCCCTTGGGCGTGTGCTCGGCGACCACATGGGCGAATTTGATGGTAATCGGGGCCTCATCTGCAGCATGCAGCGAACCGGCGAAGGAAAATACGGCGGCACAGAACAGCGTCTTGATAGTCAGCGTGGGCATGGCGACACCTCATCTTGTTTTTGTAATCAGGTCGACTTTATTAAACGCGCCCCCTTCGTGGGGTGGAATTCATCATTGCCCAACAGGGCCTTCAGCTCTGCCTAACACCGGAGCACCTGCTTGCAGACGCCTCAGCAGTCGTTGAGCCCGCCCGATGACGGGTGCATCGATCATTTTCCCGTCGACGACGAAGACCCCCACATCGGCCTGACTCGCCGCGATCACCTGCCGCGCCCAGTCGATTTCCGCTGGCGTCGGCCGCAGGCTGTCATGCACCACGGCGACCTGGCGGGGATGGATGCACAACAGGCCGCCGAAGCCCTGGTCACGCGCACTGGCGGTGGCTGTCGCCAGACCGACCAGGTCATCGATGGCGGGAAAGACGCTGTCCAGGGGTGCGGGCAGCCCGGCCAGTCGGCCCTCCAGCAAGAGTAGAAAGCGGGCCTGATCCAGCAGCCGTTCGGCTGCCGCCGAACCGCTTTCCAGACCGAGATCCAGGCCCAGATCCAGACCGCCGAGCACCAGGCGCTCCACCCCGGCAGCCCCGGCGATTTCCTTGAGTCGATCCAGCCCCCGGGCGCTCTCGATGATCGGCCAGACGGGCTTGCCCGTCTCGGCATGGACGCGCTCGACCTGGGCGGCGCTTTCCGCCTTGGGCAGGACCACCCCGCGCACCTGCTCCAGGCGTTGGCACAGTGCCAGGTCGTCGCCATGGGCCGCGTGAGCGGCGGCGTTGATCCGTATCCAGACCCGCAAGGCAGGCGCGGCGAGCAGCGCCTGTTCGAGGGCGCCGCGTGCTGCCGCCTTGGCGGCTTCAGCGACCGCATCCTCCAGGTCCACGATCACCACATCGGCACCGCTGGCCACGGCCTTGGCGATTCGCTCCGGGCGAGTCGCCGGGACGAACAGGGCGGAGCGGGGATCAGCGGGACGCTCGTTGGCGGCAGGGGTCATAGCGCACCTCGCTGGCGCAGCGCCTCCAGCGCAGCGTGGTCATAGCCCAACTCCTGCAATACCGCTTCGGTATGCTCGCCCAGCGCCGGGACCGGATCCATCCGCGGCTCGAAGGCACTGTTGCTCGCCGGCGGCAACAGGGCGGGCAAGGGACCGGCCGGACTGCCGACTTCACGCCAGCGATCGCGCTCGCGCAACTGGGGATGCGCCCAGACGGCGGCCATGTCATTCACCTGGGCATTGGCGATCTGCGCCCGCTCCAGGCGGGCGATGACCTCTTCGGTCTTGAGCTGGGCGAACGCCTCGACGATCAGGTCGCGCAGCACGCCGCGATTCGCCGAGCGTTTGAAGTTGGCGGAAAATCGCGGATCGGTAACCAGTTCCGGCTGCAACAGCACCTGCTCACAGAAGAGTTGCCACTCCCGCTCATTCTGCAGGCCCAGCATCACCGTGCCGCCATCGCCTGCGGGAAAGGGTCCGTAGGGGTAGATGGTGGAGTGGGCGGCGCCGGCACGCGCGGGGGCCGGCATGCCGGCGTAGGCGTAATACAGCGGATAGCCCATCCACTCCACCAGGCTCTCCAGCATGCTGACCTCGACGCGACTGCCCTCCCCCGTCCGCTCCCGCAACAGCAGCGCCGACAGGATGCCACTGTAGGCATACATGCCGGCTGCGATATCAGCGATCGAGCAGCCAGCTTTGGCCAACTGGTCATCTTCAGGTCCCCCCGTCACCGAGAGAAAACCTGCCTCGCTCTGAATCAGCAGGTCGTAGGCTTTCTTGCGTTCATAGCTGCCACCGCCGCCATAGCCGGACACGTCGCAGACGATCAGCCGGGGAAAGCGTTCGTGCAGCGCCTCGAAGCCGAGCCCCAGCCGATTCGCCGCGCCCGGCGCCAGGTTCTGCAACAGGACATCCGCCTCGGCGAGCAGCTTGTCCAGCACGGCCAGGGCATCATCCTGCTTGAGATCCAGGGCCACGCTCTCCTTGGAACGATTGGTCCAGACGAAGTGGGAGGCGAGTCCGGAGACACGCTCGTCGTAGCCCCGAGCGAAATCGCCACTGCCTGGCCGCTCGATCTTGATCACCCGGGCGCCCAGGTCGGCCAGCTGCCGGGAGCAGAACGGGGCCGCGATCGCGTGTTCGAGACTCACGACCATGATGCCATCCAGAGGACGGGGTTTTTCGACAGCCATCTTGGTTCACTCCGGGTCAGGTGAAGCAATAGAGATCCACGCACTCGTGCAGCCGCCAGGCCTGGGCGATCAGGGCCTCGGCCTCGGCGGGTGGGCGCTTGCCGGCGAAGGCGACCAGCCGGCGGAACTTGTCTTCCAATTCGGCCCTGTCGAGGGTATTGCCGGGATCACCCTTGGGCTCGTCGATACGTCCCTGCAGAACGGCGCCCTGGCGGGTCGTCACCTCGACTCTTCCCAGCCAGCGCTGGGGATAGGCGGCGTCGACCTCGGGGTCCAGTCGCATGTCGACTCGCGCGCGGAAGGCCGCGACCGCAGGATCGTTCAGCGCGGAATTGGCGAATTCGCCCAGTTGCGCCTTGCCATGGACGGCGATCAGGCCCAGCACCGTGCCCATGGAAAACTTGGCCTGGTGCACGGTACGCGGCACGTCTACGCGCCCGAGCACATCCAGAGCGCCCTGGTGAACTCGCGCTGTCACCCGGGTGATGTCGTCGGGCGCCAGGCGCTCGTGCTGCATCAGGTCCAAAAGGGCATCGGCAGCCGGATGGGTATGCCGACAGGACGCATGGAACTTGAACGAGGTTTCCAGCAAGGCCCAGCGCTGCCCCAGGCGATCGCTCAGGCGGCGGGCGTCGGCGTCACTGGAAAGGCCGGCGGCCATCCCCTGCTCGCCCTCCAGGATGTTGCGCGCACCGGTCAGCCCCTGCGCCGTGAGATAGGCCGCCAGCAGCCCATCCGCAGCCGCCTTGGCAGTGTGCAGCTGCTTGGAGTCGGCGGCGTCACGCAGGAACTCCCAGAGCCCCGCCGCCTGGGTGCCCGCGTTGCCAAGCACCTGGATGAACTGCTCCTGGTTGAAGCCCAGCAACTTGCCCACGGCCACCGCCGCAGCCAGGGTGCCGACGGTGGCCGTGGTGTGAAAGATCCGATAGTGCGAGCGCCCGAGGAATTCACCGATGCGGATGCCCGCCTCATAGCCGGCGACCGCGGCGACGATCAGCTCCTGTCCGCTCTTTCCCAGGTCCTGGGCCGCGGCCAGTGCGGCGGAAAAGACCACCGTCGCCGGATGCAGCACCGAGCTGTTGTGCAGATCATCCTGCTCCACCAGATGGGAGGCGGCGCCATTCACCAGCGCGGCAAAGTAGGGCGAGGTGCCGTAGGGCGCGACGAGTACCCGGGCCCGCCCCTCGCGGGGCCCCATGGTCTGCGCATAAGCATGGAACAGCGGTATGGGATGGCTGCCATCGCTGGCCAGGGCGGAGCCCAGCCAGTCGAGAAACAGCTCTTCGGTGCGAGCGACGACGCTGGCTGGCAGATCCGCATAGGCCAGCTCGCCGAGAAAGGCCGCCAGACGTCCGGTATGGGTCATGGCAGTCACCCTAGAACGAGCGCGGCAATTCGAGCAGGTGCTCGGCCACGTAGGAAAGAATGAGGTTGGTGGAGATGGGCGCCACCTGGTACAGGCGCGTCTCGCGAAACTTGCGCTCGACGTCGTACTCGGTGGCGAAGCCAAAGCCACCGTGCGTCTGCAAACAGGCGTTGGCCGCCTCCCAGCTGGCCTTGGCCGCCAGGTACTTGGCCATGTTGGCCGCCGCCCCGGCGTTCTCGCCGCGGTCGTACAGATCACAGGCGTGCCAACGCATCAGATCGGCGGCCTCGATCTCGATATAGGCCTCGGCGATGGGAAACTGCACGCCCTGGTTCTGCCCGATGGGGCGACCGAAAACCACACGGTCGCGGGCATAGTGACTGGCCTTCTCGACGAACCAGCGACCATCGCCAATGCATTCCGCGGCGATCAGAGTGCGTTCGGCATTAAGGCCGTCGAGGATGTAGCGAAAACCCTTGCCCTCCTCCCCGATGAGGTTGCCGGCGGGAATTTCCAGCTCGTCGAAGAACAGCTCGTTGGTCTCGTGATTGACCATGTTGGGGATGGGCCGAACCGTGAGCCCCTTGCCGATGGCCTCGCGCAGATCCACCAGGAAGATCGACATGCCCTCGGACTTGCGCTGGACGGCCTCCAGGGGTGTGGTCCGCGCCAGCAGGATCATCAGATCGGAATGCTGCACCCGGGAGATCCACACCTTCTGCCCATTAATCACATAGCGATCACCCTTGCGCACCGCCGTGGTCTTGATCTTGGTAGTGTCGGTGCCGGTGGTGGGCTCGGTGACGCCCATGGACTGCAGCCGCAGCTCGCCGCTGGCCAGCCGTGGCAGATAGTTGCTCTTCTGCTCTTCGCTGCCGTTCCGCAGCAGGGTGAACATGTTGTACATCTGCCCATGGATGGTGCCGGAGTTGCCCCCGCAGCGGTTCACCTCCTCCAGGATGATGGACGCCTCGGCCAGGCCCAGCCCCGAGCCACCATAGGCTTCCGGAATCATCGCGGACAGCCAGCCGGCCTCGGTCATCGCCTGGACGAAGTCCTGGGGAAAGCCCTTCTGCTCATCGATTCGGCGCCAGTATTCGGCCGGAAAGCCCGCGCAGAGGCCACGGACGCCATCGCGAATGGCGGCGAATTCTTCTAGTCGTTCATCCAGCATGGGGATTTCTCTCTTGTCGTTATAGGGGCACCGCTGTCACTCGAAACGCAGCTGAGCCATCTGGGCGACACCGTCGCCATTTCCGGCCCACAGCTCCGCCTCGCCGGGCGCGATGACCTGACCACTGAGCGTGAAGGGAGCAGGCGCGATCAGCGGGCGAACGCCGCGATAGCTGAATTGCCGTAACCGCGCGGCGGGATAGGCGCGACGGAAGCTGCGCAGCAACAGGGTCGCGATGAGCGGGCCATGGACGACCAGGCCGGCATAGCCCTCCTGCTGGGTCGCGTAGGGCCAATCGTAGTGGATGCGATGACCGTTGAAGGTCACTGCCGAATAGCGGAACAGCAACGTGGGCTCGGGTACCACCGACTCCGCCCAGCTACCGAGGGTAATGGCTTCGCCGCTGCCGGCCTTGGGCGCCCCGGGCTCGCGATAGACCAGATCCTGCTCTTCGCGCAGTACCAGTTCGTCGCGCTGGAAATAGCGATGCTCGACGGTCACGAATAGCAGGCTGCCGCTGCGGCCCGCCTTCTCCTCGACGCGCAGCAGGGTCGAAAGACAACGAGCCTGCTCGTCAACGCGCAGTTCGCCGAGAAACTCCAGGCGTCCACCCGCCCACATGCGATTACGCCCTTCCGCCGGCGGCAGGAAGGTACCCCGCGCCGCGTGACCATCGGGCCCGAGCTGGGCACCTGCCACGGGATTATCGAAGAAGGCCCAGTGCCAGAGCGGGGGCAGCGCCTCGCCTGCAGCCAGCGGCGGTTCGTCGAGGGTATGGGCGATACGCGCAACCTGGCGCTGACCCAGGAACTCCTGGGTGTCGAGGGTTCGGCCCACCCAGGCTTTGGCCGACATATTGTTCATGTTTGGCTCCCGTCATCAGGCTCTCGACCAGCTTGAGGGGAGTTGTTTCGTTCTGTGAATTTACATTTGCGTAAGCCGGCATTCGGCTAGGCTGAACGCCAAAAACCCTACTGAGCACAGAAGCATGCATTTCGACCTGCCTGACCTGCGGCTTTTCATCCATATCGCCGAATCGCCCAGCCTGACCCAGGGCGCACGCCGGGCCGCTCTCTCTCCGGCAGCTGCCAGTGCCCGGATAAAGGCCCTCGAAAGCCAATTCGGCATCCGCCTGCTATACCGTGACAGCCGCGGCGTGGAGCTCACGCCAGCGGGTCAGCGGCTGCTGCAACACGCCCGCCTGGTAATGCGCCAGGTGGATTTCCTCAAAGGCGAATTCACCGAGTACCGCAGCGATGCCAGCGGACATATCCGCATCTTCGCCAACACGACAGCGGTCACCGAGTTTCTTCCGGGGGTGCTGGCCGGCTATCTCGCCGACCGCCCCGGCGTGACGGTGGATCTGCAGGAGCGTCTCAATCGTGACATCGTCAGGGGGGTCATCGACGGGGCAGCGGATCTGGGCATCACCGCCGGACTGATCGAGGCCAGCAATCTGCAGATCCTGCCCTACAGCATGGACCGCCTGACGCTGGTGGTGCCGACCGATCATCCTCTGGCGAGCCTGCCCCAGGTCACCTTGCGTGAAACCCTGGACTACCAGCACATCTGTCTGCGCGAGGGCACCAGCCTGCTGAATTTCCTGCGGGATCAGGTGGAGCGTCTCGGTGCCACCCTGAATCTGCGTATCCAGCTCTCCAGTTTCGAGGCCGTGTGCCGCATGGTCGAAGCCAAGGTGGGCATCGGCATCCTGCCCGAATCCGCCGCCCAGCATCACGGCAAAAGCATGGCCATCAAGACGGTACGGCTCGAAGAGCCCTGGGCCCTGCGCGAGCGAAATATCCTGGTCAGGGATCTGGAGGCGCTGCCGGAAAGCGTCCGCGCCTTGGTCAGGCTGTTGCAGCAATCAGCCAAAGGCGAAGTAAACCGGGAACACGCCTGACGAGGCGATCCCGGAAGCCATCCATTCGACTACACCCCCTGTCTAGTAAAGCCGGAGCGCTCCCAATTTGCGCATCACTTCGTCTGCAGTCCAACGCCGGTGTTCGGTTCGATCATGACGACCACGGCGTCTCGATCGTGGCTGGTCCCTTCGCCGTTGATTGCTGCAGCAGAGGAGTCGAAGGAGACTGAACAGCTCTTTACAGGGGTGGTATTATTTGGTGATGAAAGCTAGGGCAGGCGGCCGTCTGCCTGCCGGCCTACCTGCTGCCCGCGCTTGAGGATGCAACGGCGCATCCACGGGTCGCCAGGCAAACCGGCGGCCCAAGTCGCGAAAGCCGGAAAACAGGAAACCACCGCTGCGGGTCTGGTAGGTACGTCGCCTGGCTCGATAGACCCGTGGAATGAAATACCAGGGCAGGCCCGGCAGATCGTGGTGCACCAGATGCAGGGTGTTATTGAGGAACAGCCAGCGCAGCGCCCCACCGCTCTCGTTGAGTACGCATCTTTGCGCAGGGTCCAGCGCCGGACGATGCTCGTAGAAGGAGCGGATCAGCGCCACGGCCAGCGCCGGCCAGGCTACCCCCAACACGTAGACCTCCAGGGGCATGCCAGACAGCCAGTGGATCGCCAGGAGCACGCCTGCACACAGCGCCAGATGAATCAGCCAGACGCGCAGCACACCCCGCTCCCCGCGCCACCCGCGGCGTACTTCGAGCTCCAGCATGCCGTGCAGCGACAGGATCGGGCCCACCAGGAGCCGACCGATCAAGGTCTTGTCCATCCAGAGCAACGCACGCCCGACCTGCCCCCGCTGCTCCCAGAGTTCGCCAGCGACATAACGGCTCTCGGGATCGAGGGTCGGATCGGTGAGGTTCTCGCGCCGATGGTGCGCCAGGTGGCTGTCGCGATAGAGCGGAAAGGGAAACCAGAGGCCGAGGGGCGGATGGGCGAGAACGGCATTCACCCCGGGCCAGCGCGTTGGATGGCCATGAATCAACTCGTGTTGCAGGGACTGATGCAGCACCACCAGGATCGTCAGCGGCGGCAGGATCCAGAAACCCACTAGCGGCCACGCCCAGACGAGCGTCAGCCAGCCGGCGTAGACACCGACGATCAGCCCCCAGGTTGGCCATTCACTTCGACCGGTGGCGGTTTGCAGGAGCAACTTGATCAGACGGCGGTGCCGCGCATCGAGATAGACAGTCACCGCAGGGTCCTGATAACGAGAAATCAAAGCCGACCCTAGGGAAAAACAAGAGAGAAGCCAAATACCGTTAAGGCATTACCTCATGAAAAAGGCGTTATTCGACCACCTCGTTCCTTGTAACTTCGCCTGATTGAACGCTTTGTTCAAGCCATCTATCACTTCTTACCTTACATAGCATAATTTCCAAAAAATCATAAGCTTATAAGCGAACACCGATCAGACAGCTCAACTGTTGCGTGAGCAACACCTGCATTGAAGATCAGTTAAAGACATATCCTTAGCAGCTTTGAAGATTGGCGGCGCTCTTTAACGCTCATCTAGACTTCCGCCAACTTTCCCGTACTTCAAAGTTCGCCATGCCGCCGTTTGATAACACTCTTCCGCCTGCTCCGTCTGCTCGAACTGCAAGGGCGAATTTCGTTGCCGGGCTGGAAGCCTCCGACGGACCCAGGCCCCCTCCGCTAGCGAGGCTGACGACCCTGAGTCGAGCCGGAGCGGCCACGCGCACCCGCTACCTCGCTACAGCGCGGGTATCTCTCGTAGGAACCCTCGGCCGCCGCCTGATGGCGGCGATGGTGCTGATCGGCTGCACCCGAGCCGCCCATACCGAGCTGGCTCGCCTTGGGCTCGCGCTTCCCGACTCTCTGCTGACACGACCAGAAGGATCTCCTCTTCCATGAGCATCATTTCCGCAGGCTGGGGCGCCGGCCCTTCCGCGCGCCACGCCGAACTCTCGGCCCGCTTTCAGCCGCTGTTCCAGCGTATTCGCGCGGGCGCCATAGAACGCGAGGTGCAGCGGCGACTGCCGGTCGAAGAATTGGCGTGGCTGAAGGCGGCTGGTTTCACCGCCTTGCGATTGCCGGTCGAGCATGGCGGCGCGGGCGTCACCCTGCCGGAACTGTTCGCCCTGCTCATCGAACTGGGCGAGGCCGACTCCAATCTGGTGCAGGCGCTGCGCGGTCACATGGGCTTTGTCGAGGGCTTGCTCAACAGCGATGACCAGGCACGCCGCAGCCGCTGGTTCGCCCGTATCGCCGCGGGTGAAACCCTGGGTCCGGCCTCCAGCGAGGTCGGCGATGCCCGGCGGGCCGAATTCAGTACCCGCGTGCGCCGGGAGGGCGACGCCCTGCTGCTCTCCGGCACCAAGTTCTATACCACGGGTTCGCTCTATGCGGACTGGATCGACGTGGGCGCCACCGATGACGCCGGCAATCGCGTCATGGCCACCATCCGCCGCGACGCTCCCGGCGTGGCAGTGGTGGATGACTGGAATGGCTTCGGCCAGACGCTGACCGCCAGCGGCACGGCCACCTTTACCAATGTGCGGGTGGAGCCTGGGGACGTGGTTACGGTAGGCGAGCGCTTCCGCTATTCGCCGGGCTTCTTCCAGGTCTTTCACCTCGCCAACCTGGCGGGCATGGGGCGGGCCATGAGCAGCGAGGTGGCGGCCGCGGTCGCCGCTCGCACCCGCACCTTCAGCATTGGTAATGCCGACCGGGTCAGCCAGGATCCACAGGTATTGGCCGTGGTAGGCCAGGTACGCAGCGCCGCCTACTGCGCCGGGGTGATCGCCCTGAAGAATGCCGAGGCACTGCAGCGCGTGCATGACCTCAGGCAGGCGGATGACCAGGCGGCCGAGGATCGCGCGGTGGAACTGGCCGAACTGGAGGTCTGCCAGTCGCTCAATGTGGTCACGGACCTGATCATCGACGCCTCCGGACGCCTGTTCGACGCCCTGGGCGCCTCGGCCACGCTGAGACCGCAGGGACTGGATCGCTTCTGGCGCAATGCCCGTACCCTCGCCTCCCATAATCCGCGCATCTACAAGGATCGCATCGTCGGCGATTTCGCGGTCAACGGCACGCCGCCACCACCGCAGTGGAAGATCGGCGTCGCCTAGGGGCCGAAGCGGTCGGAAATGCCGACGTGAGCCGCCCTGCGCCGCTGTTCGCCGCCCCCGGCTATGCTTTAAGCTCGCCGGCTTTCCTCCTGGAGCGGTGTCATGGAAAGGTCGCGCAGCAATCGTCAGGCCGTATGGAAGGCTATCAAGGATCCGCGCTTCATCCCCGTTGCCGTGGCGGCGGTGTGCATCGTGCTGTTCTTCGTCCTGGGGCTGGTCGACGTCCTGGGCAACTGATCGCCCCGCTGAGACGCTGGCCTATCCCTGCCGCGGGATGGGCCAGCACAGCGCAGGGCACGGCCCGTCCGGGCCATCACCTGGACGGTTTCCCCAGGGCAGAGGCCTTGCACCAGGTTGACCAGCCAGGCGGCCGGCTGAAGGTATGAACTGCAGAAAGCGCGAAAAGCGGCCTGCGGGCAGGCCGCGGAGGACAGCAATCAGCCTTTGCGCTGATTGAGGAAGCGGAAGCAGCCGGCCAGCAGATCATCGAAACGCCAGGGCTTGGGCAGATAGTAGATATCCGGGGCGCGTTCGGGCTGGAGTTCCTCGAAATAACCCGAGGAGACGATGATGGGCAGACCCGGCAGCTGCTGTTTGACGCGGCGCGCCAGCTCCAGACCGTCGATGACACCCGGCATGCGGACATCGGTGATCAGCAGATCCGGCGTCGGACGCGCACTCGACAGGTATTCCCAGGCTTGGTCCGCGGTACCGAAGGTGTGCACCTGAAAGCCTTCGCCTTCGAGCACCTCTTCCATCAGCCCGAGCAACATGTTCTCGTCTTCGACAACCACTACCACTGGCTTCATAAATCCGTCTCGATCTCCGCAGGTCCGCCATCTGACTGGACGTATCTCGTTGGGGCGCGAATTCTACTCTTATCCTGCGTCCGCTGCGCACTCTCCTCTGAGCTTAGACGCGAGGTGCGACATCCTGCCCCACTGATCGACAGAAAGGCCTGCCGGGAGCCGAACGGGTCTTTCCTAAAGGGGTGGTATTAATAGGAAGAGGGTTTTGCTGCTTCCTCGGGGAACCGTGGCGGAGCCCCTCAGTCGGAAAACAGGTATCTCGAAAGGCTTCCCGCGATTCCGACGCGTCAGCTTTTCAGGATCCCGGGAAGCCGTCTGCCTGAGGAAAAGCGCATGACGGTCATCGACTGGACAGGTTGGCTCAACGCCCCCTGGGTCACCACGCTGCTCGCGGCAGGGGTCGCCCTGCTGATCAGCAGCATCCTCCTGATGCTGGCGTTCGCAGCCATTCGCCGGCTGGCCAACCCCTTCCTGTTGGCGCGCAACCTGGTGAAGTACGCCGAGAAGCCGGCGCGGCTGGCGGTACCCCTGGTGGTGCTGCAAGGTGTCTGGAATTCCGCACCCGATGCCCTGCCGCTGTTGCGTGCGGTACAGCACCTCACCGGTCTGCTGAGCATCGCTGCCTTCACCTGGCTGGGTCTCAGGGCGGTCAAGGCCGTCGGCGCCACCATCGCCCTGCGCAATCCCGTGGATGTGGCGGACAACCTGCGGGCGCGGCGTATCCAGACACAGAATCGAGTGCTGGTGCGCAGCCTCAGCTTCATCGTGCTGCTGGTGGGTATCGCCCTGATGCTGATGACCTTCCCCGCGGTTCGCCAGGTGGGTGCGAGCCTGCTCGCCTCCGCCGGGGTCGCCGGCCTGGTCGCGGGTATAGCCGCGCGCCCGGTACTGGGCAATCTCATCGCCGGTCTGCAGATCGCCGTGACGCAGCCGATCCGGCTCGACGACGTGGTCATCGTCGAAGGGGAATGGGGCCGGGTGGAAGAGATCACCGGCACCTACGTGGTGGTCCGTATCTGGGACGACCGTCGCCTGGTGGTTCCCCTGCAATACTTCATCGAGACCCCCTTCCAGAACTGGACGCGCTCATCCTCCAGCCTGATTGGTTCAGTCTTCATATGGGTTGACTATTCCCTGCCGCTGGCGCCGATCCGCACCGAATTGGAACGCGCCTGTGCCGAGGCGCCCCATTTATGGGACGGGCGTGTCTGCGTGCTGCAGGTGACCGATGCGTCCCATGAGTCCATCCAGATCCGGGTGCTGGTGAGCTCGGGCGATTCGTCGAAGAACTGGGACCTGCGCTGCTTCGTGCGGGAACGGCTGATCACCTACATCAATCGCGAATTCCCCCTCTGCCTGCCCAAGCTGCGAACCGAACTGGGACGTCGGGAGGGGCCTCCCGCACCGCAATCCGACGAAAGGCACGAACCCGTCGTACGCCAGCCAGAAGTCTGATTTATCGGCTAATTGTCTCGATCAGGTGGCCATTAAGCGGTTCACCTAGGGCTTATTTCTGAGCGCACCAAGAGTAAGCACCCGCTTTCGGGCATGTATTTGGCAATACGAAGCAGGACCACAACATTCGAGCAGGAAACTTGTGACGTTGTCCGAGAGTCAGTGCGAGAGCAATCTGGAAATCCGCGAAGCAGTTCTCGCCTAAATCCAGACATCTCAGAAGAGGTGACCGGCAAAAAGGCTGTAGCAGCTCGGCTGTAGGCGTTTTTGAACCAGGAGCATCGAGCTTCAGGAAGAAGCAATCAGGTAAACCTCAGTCTCGAACTTGCTGCATTGGGAGCGCGCCATGGCAAATGCCGTCGTGGGGAAATTTGGGGCTCTGGAGCCCGTTGAAACTGCCACTCGTTCCACCAGATCCAGCTCTCCTCGCAAGCGCACGGATGAGCCTCAGCTGACGCTGAGCTCCGTTGTCGAAAGCCGTAAACGCATTCTTTTCGTGACTCCGGAAATTTCCGACTTCGTCAAGGCTGGTGGCCTGGGCGAGGTTTCGGGCGCCCTGCCGCGCGCCCTCGCCGCCTCCCATGACGTCCGGGTGCTGATCCCCGGCTACCGCCAGGTGATCGCCGCGATCAAGGACCGTGTGCAGATGGTCGGCCGTATCGCCGCCCGCGCGGCCATGCCCGCCTGCGACATCGGCCGCGTCAACCTGGACGACGGCCTGGTGGTCTATGTGCTGATCTGCCCCGAGCTCTATGAGCGCCCGGGCAATCCCTATGGCGATCTGAACGGCGCCGACTGGGCCGACAACCACATCCGCTTCGGTCGCCTGGCCAGCGCCGCCGCCGACTTCGCCCTGGGCGACGCCTCCATTCGCTGGGTACCGGACCTGCTGCACCTCAACGACTGGCAGACCGGCCTCGCTGCTGGCTACCTACGCTGGAAGGGTGCCAGCACCCCCTGCCTGACCACCATCCACAACCTGGCCTACCAGGGTCTGTTCCCGGCGTCGGTCATGGCCGATCTGGACATTCCCGCCCATGCCTTCCAGATGGAAGGCCTCGAATTCTGGGGCAAGGTCTCCTTTCTCAAGGCGGGCCTGGTCTACGCCGACCACATCACCACGGTCAGCCACACCTATGCCCATGAGATCACCACGCCTGAATTCGGCTGCGGCTTGGAAGGGCTGCTGCAGGTCAAGGCGCGGGAGGGCAAGCTGACCGGTCTGCTCAATGGCATCGACGACGGCTGGAGCGCCTGCAGCGATCCGCACCTGTGCCAGCAGTTCCATGAGTCGGACTGGGATGGCAAGGCGGTCAACGCGGCGCGCATTCGCGAGGAATTCGGTCTGGAGCCGTCCAACGGTCCGCTGTTCGCGGTGGTCTCGCGCCTCGTTCAGCAGAAAGGTATCGACCTGACCATCCAGGCCGCCGATCACATCGTTGCCCGCGGCGGTCAGCTGATGGTCATCGGCTGTGGCGAGCCGCACATCGAGCGTCAGGTGCGGGCCCTGGCCCTGCGCTACCCTGGCCGTGTCAGCGCCCACATCGGCTTCTGCGAAACCGAAGCGCGGCGCATGTACGCTGGCAGCGACTTCCTGCTGATGCCCTCGCGCTTCGAGCCTTGCGGCCTGAGCCAGATGTACGCCCAACGCTTCGCCTCCCTGCCGATCGCCACCCGCACCGGCGGTCTGGCCGACAGTATCGAGGACGGCACCACCGGCTTCCTGTTCGCCCCGCTGTCGCTGGAAAACTACATCAGCGCCATCGACCGCGCCCTGGGTGTGTTCGAACGTCAGGACCTGTTGCTGGCCATGCGTCACCGGGCCATGCAGGGCCCGTTCTTCTGGTCCGAATGCGCCAAGCCCTATGCCTCGCTGTACCTCGATCTGCTCCAGGCCACCGCGCATCAGGAGCGTCACGTCGGCGCCTGATGCCCGACGTGGCTACCAAGCGCTTTTCCTTCGCCAAAAGGCCGACGAAAAGCGCTTTCCCCGCCCAACTTTGAGCAACTCTCACCGGTCATAACAGCAACTGCGGCCAACTGGGCCGCAGTGTCTTTTATGCCGTCCGGCTTCGGGAGTTCTCTATCCATGACTGATATTTCGCGCGACGCAGCCGCGGTGACCGGGGGCTATGCCTGGCAAACCCGTGCCGGTGCCACCCTGGTCGGCAAGGACCGCACCCTCTTCCACTTCTGGGCACCCAGCGCCGAAGCCGTTTCGGTGGTCCTGGAAGGCGGCATGACCCTTGAAATGGAGGCCGAGCAAGACGGCTGGTTCGCGGTCGAGGCCCAATGCGGCGCCGGTACCCGTTATCGCTATCAGATCGAGGATCTGCTGGTCCCGGATCCTGCGTCCCGCGCCCAGGCCGGCGACGTGCACGAGCCCAGCATCGTCATCGACCCCACCACCTACCACTGGCAAAGCGTCGAGTGGCAGGGTCGCCCCTGGCATGAAAGCGTCATCTACGAAGTGCATGTCGGCACCCTGGGTGGCTTTTCCGGTGTAGAGAAGCTGGTACCCCGCCTGGCCGCGCTGGGCGTCACCGCCATCGAACTGATGCCGCTGTCGGAATTTCCCGGTGATCGCAACTGGGGCTATGACGGCGTCCTGCCCTATGCGGTGGAAGCCTCCTACGGCACCCCGGACGATCTCAAATCGCTGATCGACACCGCCCACGGCCAGGGCGTCATGGTTTACCTGGACGTGGTCTACAACCACTTCGGCCCGGACGGCAACTACCTGCATGCCTACGCGGAGCGCTTCTTCCGCGAAGACATCCATACGCCCTGGGGCGCCGCCATCGATTTCCGCCAGGACGCCGTGCGCCGCTACTTCATCGACAACGCCTTGATGTGGCTGATGGAGTACCGCTTCGATGGCCTGAGATTCGACGCGGTCCATGCCATCAACGACAAGGGCTTCCTCGAAGAGATGGCCGAGGAGATCCGCAGTACCGTAGAGCCGGGTCGCCACATCCACCTGATGCTGGAGAACGAAGACAACACCGCCACCCTGCTGGGCGGCAAGCATTACGACGCGCAGTGGGCGGACGACTGGCACAACGTCATCCATCCCATGCTGACCGACGAGAACGAAGGCTACTACCAGGACTTCACCGAGGACGCCACGGCCAAGCTGGTGCGCTGCCTGGGCGAAGGCTTCATCTACCAGGGCGAGCAGACTCGCCACGGCAAGGCCCGCGGTGAACCCAGCAAGGACCTGCCGGCCTCGGCCTTCGTCATCTTCCTGCAGAACCACGACCAGGTCGGCAACCGCGCCTTCGGTGAACGCCTGACCCGTCTGGCACCGGAGCCGGCGCTGAAGGCCGCCACCGCGCTCTTGCTGCTCAGTCCGATGATTCCGCTGCTGTTCATTGGCGAGGAATGGGGCAGCCGTCAGCCCTTCCTGTTCTTCACCAGCCACAACGATGAACTGGCCGAACTGGTCCGCGATGGTCGCCGTAACGAGTTCAAGGACTTCGATTTCTTCACCAGTGAAGAGCATCGCCAGCAGATCCCCGATCCGAACGCGCCCAAGACCTTCGAGGACTCCAAGCCCAATTTCGGCGAAGCCGATCAGCCCGATCACGCGGCCTGGTTGGGGCTGTACCGCGAGCTGCTGGAGATTCGCCGTCGCGAACTCTTCCCGCGTCTGGAAGGGGCGCGTCCCGCAGGCGCCGAAGCCCTGGCCGACCGCGCCGTGCGCGCGCGCTGGAGCCTCGCCGACGGCAGCCGCCTGACCATCGAACTCAACCTGAGCGACAAGGCCGTACCGCTGGACGAGGCGCCTCAGGGCGAGTTGCTGCACAGCAGCGACGCGGCGGCAACGCCTGCCCGCCAGGACGGCACGCTGACCGCGCATTCGGCACTGGTCTGGCTGGAGAAAAAGGCATGAGTGGCGATCGTCTGGAACAACTGGCCGAGGCCGCGGGCATCGCCATCGAATGGACCGCCTACGACGGCAAACAGCAACGGGTAAGCCCGGAGGCATTGCGCAATCTGCTCAAGGCCATCGAATTGCCGGCGGACAGTGACACCGATATCGACGCCAGCCTGCGCAAGCTGGACGAGGTGGGCGACAAGCACCACCTGCCGCCGCTCATCACCGCGGTGATCGATAAACCGGTCGGGGCGCCGGACCAGTTCAAGCGCGGTGTCCGCTACCAGGTACAGCTGGAAGGTGGCGGGCGTCTGAACGGCCAGGTCGATGACCGCGGACAGCTAGCGCCGATCAGCGCCGTCGGTTATCACCAGGCCGAGGTCGATGGTGAAGCCCTAACCCTGGCCGTCGCGCCGGAACGCTGCTTCACCATCGCCGACGCCACCGGCAATGAACAGGCCCGTCTCTGGGGTCTGGCCGTGCAGCTCTACAGCCTCAGACGCGAAGGGGGCAGCGGCGCCGGCGATCTCCAGGGCCTGGTGCACTTCGCCAAGGCCGCCGGCGGCCAGGGCGCCGACGCCCTGGCCATCAGCCCCTTGCACGCCATGTTCAGCGCCGATGGCAGCCGCTACAGCCCCTACTCGCCGTCGAGTCGGGTGTTCTTCAATGTCCTCTACGCCGCGCCGGAGCTGGTTCTGGGCGCCGAGTCCGTACGCCAGGCCATGCAGCGCGCCGGCCTGCAGGCGGAAGCCGAGCGCCTGGAGCAGCTGGAGCTGATCGATTGGCCGGCGCTGGCCAAACTGCGCCTGCGTCTGTTGCGCACCCTGCACCTGGAGTTTCGCACCGCCGGCGGCGAGCTGCGCGAGCGCTTCGAGGCCTTCCGCCGCGACGGGGACGAGGCGCTGGAAAACCATTGTCGCTTCGAAGCCCTGCATGCCTCCTTTACCCAAGGCGCTGCCTCGCCGAGCTGGCAGCATTGGCCGCAGCAGTATCGCGACCCCAGGAACCCGGCCGTGGCCGAATTCGCCGAACGCCATGCCCAGGATGTGGAGTTCTATGCCTTCACCCAATGGCTGGCCAGCGAAGGGCTGTCCGCGGCCCAGGCACAGTGTCGCGACGCGGGCATGAAGATCGGCCTGATCGCCGATATCGCCGTGGGCGCGGATGGCGGCGGCAGCCAGGCCTGGAGTCGGCAGGAAGAGTTGCTGGCTTCGGTCACCGTGGGTTGCCCACCGGACCTGCTCAGCCAGAAAGGCCAGGGCTGGGGCATTTCCGCGTTCTCGCCCACCGGCATGGTCAAGCACGGCTTCCGCGCCTTCATCGAGATGCTCAGGGCCAACTTCGCCCATGCCGGCGGCGTACGCATCGACCACGTGATGGGCCTGCAACGCCTCTGGCTGGTGCCCGAGGGCGCTTCGCCGGCCGACGGTGCCTATCTCTCGTACCCCATCGACGACCTGCTGCGACTGGTCGCCCTGGAATCCTGGCGTCATCGCTGCGTGGTCATGGGTGAAGACCTGGGTACGGTCCCCGAAGGCTTCCGCGAACGCCTGGCCGAGCGCGCCATCATGGGCATGCAGGTGCTGCTGTTCGAGCGAGATGGCAAGGCCTTCAAGTCCGCCGCGCAATGGTCGGACACGGCCATGGGCATGCCCACCACCCATGACCTGCCGACCCTTACCGGTTGGTGGCAGGGCCGCGATGCCGACTGGCAGGAGGAGCTGGGGCTGCTGCCCGATGGCACCTCGCGCCAGGAGCGGCTCGACGAGCGGGCCGAGGATCGCCAATACCTGGCCAAGGTGCTGGAACTGGACGACACCCGGGAAAGCAACGTCGAACAGGCGGTCGATGCCGCCATCGCCTTCATCGGCCGCACCCCGGCACCGCTGATCATCCTGCCGGTGGAGGATGCCCTGGGCCAGCTGGAGCAGGCCAACCTGCCCGGCACCACCAACGAACACCCCAATTGGCTGCGCCGCTGGAACGACCCGGCCGAGCGCCTGCTGAACGCTGCTACCCCTAAACGACGCCTGAGCGTGCTGAGCACTGCGCGTAATAATCCGGAGAACACTCGATGAGTCGCTTGCGCGCTACCGTACGCCTGCAGTTCCACAAGGACTTCACCTTCGACGATGCCCTGCCCCTGGTGGACTACTACGCCAAGCTGGGCATCAGCCACGTCTACGCCTCGCCCATCACCACCGCTCGCGCCGGCTCCGTGCACGGCTACGACGTGGTGGATCCGACCCGGGTCAACCCGGAGCTGGGCGGCGAAGAGGCGCTGCGGCGCCTGGTTGCCCGCCTGCGTGAGCACGGCATGGGGCTGATCGCCGATTTCGTGCCCAACCACACCAACGTGGGCGGCTCGGAAAACGCCTGGTGGCTGGACATCCTCGAATGGGGTCGCCAGAGCCGCTATGCCGGCTTCTACGACATCAACTGGTATGGCCCCGACCCGGATCTGCAGGGCCAGGTGCTGCTGCCCTTCCTCGGTGACGCCTATGGCAACGTGCTGCAGGCCGGCGATCTCAAGCTGGTGTTCGACGCCGAGCAAGGCGCCTTCCGCGTGGAGTACTACGCCCACCACTTCCCCATCAACCCGGGCACCTATGGCCAGATCCTGCGCGAAAGCGACCTGCCGCAACTGAGCCTCTTCGCCGATGCCTTCTCGGCGCGTGCCAAGGATCTGGACGAAGCCCGCGATGCCCAGCGCCAGCTGGCGGATGCCGCCAAGGATCCCGCAGTGGCGGCCGCCATCGAGAAGGCCGTCGCCGCCTTCGACGGCAGCCAGCCAGCCAACCAGGAACGCCTGCATGCCCTGCTGGAGAGCCAGCATTACCGCCTGGCCAGCTGGCGCACCGCATCGGACGACATCAACTGGCGGCGCTTCTTCGACATCACCGAACTCGGCGGTCTGCGCATGGAGCGCCACGAGGTGTTCGAGGAAACCCATTCGCTGATCTTCCGCTTGATCAGCGAAGGCCTGCTCGACGGTCTGCGTCTGGATCACATCGACGGCCTGGCCAATCCCCGTGCCTATTGCCGCAAGCTGCGCCGTCGGGTGGATGCCCTCTGCGCCAACCGCACCGGTGGTGCGCCGGAGGACGGCTTCCCCATCTATATCGAGAAGATCCTGGCGGACGGCGAGCAGTTGCGCGAAGGCTGGGGCATCGATGGCACGACCGGCTACGAGTTCATGAACGAAGTCTCGGCGGTGCAGCATGCGGCCAGCGGCGAAGCACCGCTCCGCCGGTTCTGGGCCGAGCAGACCGGTCGTACCGAGGACTTCCTCGAAGAGGTACGGGAAGCACGGCGGCTGGTTCTCACCGGCGCGCTGTCCAGCGAATTCGAATCGGCCGTGCACACCCTGCACCTGCTCGCCCAACAGGACTGGCGTACCCGCGACACCAGTCAGGGTGCCATCCGCCGGGTACTGCTGGAGCTGATCGTGCAGTTCAAGGTCTACCGCACCTATGCCGGCGCGGCAGGTTTCGTCGGTGCCGATGCCCAGTGGTTCGACACCGCGCTGGAGGCCGCCCGCCCCCATGTCAGCGAAGCAGAACAGCCGCTGCTGGAGCAACTGCGCGCCTGGCTGGGTGGTGATGCCCCGCGGCACAAGCCCGTGGGCAGCGTGGCGCGTCGCGAACAGCGCCGGACGATCACCAAGTTCCAGCAGCTCACTTCGCCCATCGCCGCCAAGGCCGTGGAAGACACCGCCTGCTATCGCTCCGCCCCGCTGCTGTCGCGCAATGACGTGGGCTTCGATCCGCAGCATTTCGCCCAGCCGCTCAGCGCCTTCCACCAGGCCAGCGGCTGGCGTGCCGAACACTTCCCACGCAACATGCTGACCACCGCGACCCACGACCACAAGCGTGGCGAGGACACCCGCGCCCGCCTGGCGGTGGTCTCGGAACGTCCGGACGCCTACATCGCCCAGGCCACCCGCTGGATGCAGCAGGCCGCCCCGCTGCGCGGCCAGTGGAACGACGCCCCGGCGCCGACGCCGGGCGACGAACTCATGCTTTACCAGACCCTGCTCGCCAGCTGGCCACTGCATCTGCAGGCCGATGACCAGCAGGGTCTGGAGGCCTATCTGGAGCGCTTGCTGCAGTGGCAGGAAAAGGCCCTGCGCGAGGAGAAGCTGGAGTCCGACTGGTGGGCGCCGAACGGTGACTACGAAGCGGCCTGCAAGGCCTTTTTGGAAGGTCTGCTCACCGACGACCAGTACCGTGGCCTGCGCAGCGAGATCGTCACCGCGGTACAGGAACTGGCGCCGGCGGGTGCCCTGAACGGTCTGGTGCAGATGCTGCTGCGCAATACCGCGCCCGGCGTGCCCGACCTCTACCAGGGTGGTGAATTCTGGGACTTCAGCCTGGTGGAGCCCGACAACCGTCGCGCCGTGGACTACGCCCCGCGGCAGCAGGCGCTGACCAGGCACGCCTCGGTCGATGCCGCCCTGGACGCCTGGCAGAACGGCGAGATCAAGCAGCAGGTACTGGCTGCCGTATTGCAACTGCGCAAGCAGCAGCCGCAACTGTTCACCGAAGGTGACTACCTGCCCCTGAGCGTAGTGGGTGCCCATGCCGATCAGGTGCTGGCCTTCGCCCGTACCTGGGAGCAACAGGCGGTGATCGTCATCGTGCCGGTGCATGCCTCCGACCTGCTGGAGAACAGCGGAAAGCTGCGCTTTTCCGCAGAGGGTTGGCAGGACACCCGGATAAAACTTCCCGAAACCTTGTCCATGTACCGTTTCAGGGAAACTTTTGCCCCGGCATCTGTCCATGACCAGAAGAAAGAGCTTTCTGTCGGCGAGGTTCTGGCACGTTTTCCGCTTGGATTGCTCAGCACACAAGACATCACTCAAGGAGCCGCACCGCAATGACCCAAAAAGACGAACGCATCCAGCAGCTCGCCTATCAGATCTGGGAGTCCGAAGGACGGCCGGCTCACGAACATGATCGCCACTGGGAGATGGCGACCCGACTGTACGAAGCCGAACAGGAAGGCGTGGCCAAGAAGACCGCGGCCAAGAAGCCCCGCGCGACCAAGGCTGCAGCCAGCGCGGAAAAGCCTGTCGCGAGCAAGGCCGGCACCACCGGCAAGACCAAGAGTGGCAGCGAGAAGGCCGCCACCGAGGACGCAGCTGCCGGTGAGTCCGTGACCGAGAAGGTCGAGTCGGCCGCCAAGAAGGTCGCGACCAAGGTCAAGCAGGCGGTCAAGCCCGGTGCAGGCAAGACCGGCGCGAGCAAGGCTCCGGCCAGCAAGGCCAAGGCCGACGCCAACGTCGAGGCTACCGGCGTAGGGGTGGCACCGGCCACGCCGAAGAAGCCGCGCGCTTCCCGCGCCAAGGCGACCACGGCCAAGCCCGCCGCCACCGAGTGATGTGATGTTCCGGCCTGGCCGTTCGGCCAGGCCTTCCCCTGCCGCCTCGCTGCGGTGTTCGCGTTACCGCTGTTCTCCTGATTTTTCCAGAAAAAACAACGCTTTGTCGGTTCGCCATCAGGGCCCGGAACTGCGCTGCGTCGGGCCTTTCATATAATGGTAGCCGGATCTGTATCGATTCAGCCACCGGCAGGTATTGAGAGCCGAGTCAGAGCTACTTCCTTCCTAGCTATCCCCGAGAGCGTCGAAATGACATCAACCGATTCCAACAAGCCCTTAACCGAAGCGACCGCGTTCATCAGCAAGTCCAAGTCTCGTGTTCGTGAAGGCCTGCCCTATCCCCTGGGCGCTACCTGGGACGGCTCCGGCGTGAACTTCGCCATCTTTTCCGCCAACGCCACCAAGGTAGAACTCTGTCTCTTCGACGACGAAGGCAAGGAAGAAATCGAGCGCATCGAACTGCCGGAATTCACCAACGAGATCTGGCACGGCTATCTACCCGACGCCCGCCCCGGTACCCTCTACGGCTACCGCGTGCATGGCCCGTACGAGCCGCAGAATGGCCACCGCTTCAACCACAACAAGCTGCTGATCGATCCCTACGCCAAGCAGATCGTCGGCGAGCTGGAGTGGAACGACGCCCTGTTCGGCTATACCATCGGCCACGCCGACGGCGACCTGTCTTTCGACGAGCGAGACAGCGCCCCCTTCATGCCGCGGTGCCGGGTCATCGACCCCGCCTTCACCTGGGGCAACACCACCCATCCGCGTGTCCCGCGTGACCGCACCGTGTTCTACGAGACCCATGTCCGCGGCTACACCATGCAGCACCCGGCAGTGCCCGAGAACGCCCGGGGTACCTTCTCCGGCCTGCAGGAAAGCGAAGTCATCGATTACATCAAGTCCTTCGGCGTGACCTCTGTCGAGCTGATGCCGATCCACTATTTCCTCGATGACAACCACCTGCTGGAAAAGGGCCTGAGAAACTTCTGGGGCTACAACACCCTGGCCTTCTTCGCCCCGCACTCGCGCTACATGGCCAGCCAGTCCATCGGTGAATTCAAGGTGATGGTCGCGCGCATGCACAATGCCGGCCTCGAGGTCATCCTCGACGTGGTCTACAACCACACCGCCGAAGGCAACGAGATGGGCCCGACCCTCTCGCTGAAGGGCATCGACAACGCCAACTACTACCGCCTGATGCCCGATGATGCGCGTTACTACATCAACGATACCGGAACCGGCAACACCCTGAACATGAGCCACCCCTGCGTGCTGCAGATGGTCACCGACTCGCTACGCTACTGGGCGACTGAGATGGGCGTGGACGGTTTCCGCTTCGACCTGGCCACCATCCTGGGCCGCGAGCCGGACGGCTTCGATGAAGGCGGCGGTTTCCTGCACGCCTGCCGTCAGGATCCGATCCTGGCCGAGACGAAGCTCATCGCCGAACCCTGGGACTGCGGCCCCGGCGGCTATCAGGTCGGCAACTTCCCGCCCGGCTGGATGGAATGGAACGACACCTTCCGCGACACCGCGCGGGCCTTCTGGAAGGGTGACGAAGACAAGATCGGCGATTTCGCGAAGATCCTGCTGGGCTCCGGCGACAAGTTCAACCGTCGTGGTCGCAAGCCCTACTCGTCCGTGAACTTCGTGACCGCCCACGATGGCTTCACCCTGGCCGATACCGTGTCGTACAACGACAAGCACAACGAGGCCAATGGCGAAGGCAACAACGACGGCCATTCCCACAACCTGTCGTGGAACTGCGGTGTCGAGGGTGAGACCGACGATCCGGAGATCATCGAACTGCGCTATCGGCAGATGCGCAACCTGCTGGCGACCCTCTTCCTTTCCCAGGGCACGCCCATGCTGCTGGCCGGGGACGAGTTCGCGCGTACCCAGGGCGGCAACAACAACGGCTACTGCCAGGACAGCGAGATCGGCTGGGTCAACTGGGAGATCAGCGAAAAGAGCGCCGAACTCCAGGAATACGTGCGCAACCTCATCGACCTGCGTCGCCGCTATCCGCTGCTGCGTCGTAGCCGCTTCTTCACCGGTGCCTACAACGAAGAACTGGGCGTCAAGGATGTCACCTGGCTACAGCCCGGTGGCACCGAGATGGGCGACGAGCAGTGGCAGGACGGCAGCAACAAGTGCATGGGCATCCTGCTCGATGGCCGTGCCCAGCCGACCGGCATTCGTCGCAAGGGCGCGGATACCTCGCTGCTGATTCTGGTCAATGCTCATTATGACGTGGTGGATTTCACCCTGCCGGAAGTCCCCATGGGCGAGCATTGGTCCCTGCAACTGGATACCAATCAGCCTGACCTGGATGCCGGCGACGTCTTCAATTTCGGAGACACCTATCAGGTCACCGGACGCTCGGTATTGCTGTTCGAGCTGACCCAGACCAAGCGGAGGAAGCGCCAGGCATGACGAACGCGCAACAGGGTTTTTCGTTCAAGGTCCTGACCATCAACACGCACAAGGGCTTCACGTCCTTCAACCGCAAGTTCATCTTGCCGGAATTGCGCGAGGCGGTGCGGACGGTGTCAGCGGACATTGTCTTCTTGCAGGAGGTATTGGGTACCCACGAAAAGCACCCGTTGCGCTTCGAGAACTGGCCGGCGGCGCCGCAGTACGAGTTCCTGGCCGATTCGATGTGGACCGACTTCGCCTATGGGCGCAATGCGGTCTACCCGGACGGCCATCACGGTAATGCGGTGCTGTCGAAGTTTCCCATCGTCAGTTACGACAACTTCGACATTTCCATCGCCGGTCCGGAAAAGCGCGGGATGCTGCATTGCGTCCTGCGTATCCCGGATCAGGCCGTGGATCTGCACGTCATCTGCGTGCATCTGGGCCTGCGCGAGAAACATCGCCAGATGCAGATGCAGCTGATCTGCGAACATATCAAATCCCTGCCCAGCGACGCCCCCGTTGTGGTGGCAGGGGACTTCAACGACTGGCGCCAGAAGGCCAATGACATCCTTGGCCAGGGCGCGGGCCTCGAAGAGGTGTTCATGAAGACCGCGGGGCGCCTGCCCAAGACCTTCCCGGCGAAGCGACCCCTGCTCTGCCTGGATCGCATCTACACGCGCAACGTCAGCGTAGGGCGCCCACAGGTGCTAGGCAATCAGCCGTGGTCGCACCTGTCCGACCATGCTCCCCTGGCTGCGGACTTCCACCTATGAATTTCGAATGGCGGGACGGAAACCGCATCGCCTTGCTGGAAAACGGCGAGGACTTCTTTCCACGGGTCTTCGAGGCGATCCGCGCGGCCGAGCGCGAGATCATCATCGAGACCTTCATCCTCTTCTACGACAAGGTCGGCAAGGCCTTGCAGGAAGAGCTGGTCGCGGCGGCCAAGCGTGGTGTCCAGGTGGACATCACCGTGGACGCCTACGGCTCGCCCGATCTGCCACGCGACTTCATCGATGAAATGGTGCATGCCGGCGTGCGGTTCCGCTATTACGATCCGCGCCCCCTGGTCATGGGCATGAGGACCAATCTCTTCCGTCGCCTGCATCGCAAGATCGTGGTGGTGGACGCCCGCCTGGGATTCATCGGCGGCATCAACTACTCCGCCGAGCACCTGGGCGACTTCGGACCCGAAGCCAAGCAGGACTACGCCGTCGAGGTCGAAGGCCCCATCGTCGATGACATCCACCGCTTCGCGCGCGACGCCATCAACTCCCCGGAAGAAACCCACCGCTGGTGGGGCAAGCGCTCGCAGAAGCCGGCCGACAATCGCAATCCCGGCAATGCCCAGGCGCTGCTGGTGTTCCGCGACAACGACGAGCATCGCGCCGACATCGAAAAGCACTACCTGGAGATGCTGCGCAACGCCAAGCGCGAGGTGGTGATCGCCAACGCCTACTTCTTCCCGGGCTATCGGCTGCTCAGGGAGATGCGCAATGCGGCGCAGCGGGGCGTCCGCGTGGTGCTGATCGTGCAAGGCGAACCGGACATGGCCATCGTCAAGGTCGGCGCCCAGATGCTCTACAACTACCTGGTCAAGGCCGGGGTGGAGATCTACGAATATTGCCTGCGGCCCCTGCACGGCAAGGTGGCGACCATGGACGAGCACTGGTCCACCGTGGGCTCGAGCAATCTCGACCCCCTGAGTCTCTCGCTCAACCTCGAATGCAACCTGATCTTCCATGACCACGCCTTTAACCGCGAATTGCGCGGTCGCCTGGAAACCCTGATCCAGAATCACTGCGAGCACGTCGACAGCAGCAAGGTACCCAAGCGCACCTACTGGCATCTGGCCAAGACGATGCTGGTCTTTCACTTCCTGCGCCACTTCCCCGCCTGGGTCGGCTGGCTGCCCGGTCATACCCCCAAGATCGAACTGGTGAGTCCGCCAGTGCAGCCCGAACTCGAAACCCAGGATCGGGTCGATTCCTCGATTTCAAGGTATCCCCAACGATGAGCAGCCACAGCGACGCCCTGGATCATACCAACGACGAGGACGACCAGCAGGCTGCCGACAAACCGCAGAATGGTCGCTGGGTGCTGGCGAAGAAGATCCTCACCTGGGTCTTTCTGATCGCGGTAGTGGTGCTGCTGGTGATCTATGCCCGCAAGGTGGACTGGGGCGAGGTCTGGAAGGTCTTCACCGGCTACAAATGGACCACGCTGGCCATGGCCGGCGGCCTGGTGGTGCTGTCGTACATCATGTATGGCTGCTATGACCTGATCGGACGTGCCTATTGCGGACACAAGCTGGTCAAGCGCCAGGTGTTCCTGGTCTCCTTCATCTGCTACGCCTTCACCCTGACCCTGAGCACCTGGGTCGGCGGCATCGGCATGAGATACCGTCTCTATTCTCGCCTGGGCCTTTCCAGCGGCACCATCACCCGCATCTTTTCCCTGAGCATCGCCACCAATTGGCTCGGCTATATCCTGCTGGCCGGCGGCATCTTCGTCAGTGGCGTGGTAGACATGCCGCCCAACTGGTTCGTCGGCGACACCACGCTGCGTCTGATCGGCTTCGGCCTGCTGGCTTTCATCGTCTTCTACCTGGGTGTCTGCGCCTTCGCCAAGCAGCGCGAATGGACGGTGCGCAAGCAACGCCTCGCCCTGCCCTCGCTACGCATGGCCTGCCTGCAGCTGCTGGTGTCCTCGATCAACTGGATGGCCATGGCGGCCATCGTCTACCTGTTCCTTGGCCGCCAGGTGGACTATCTGCATGTGCTGGGCGTGTTGCTGCTCTCCAGCATCGCCATGGTCATCGTGCATATCCCGGCTGGCGTCGGGGTACTGGAAACGGTGTTCATCGCTCTGCTGGCCAATGACGGCCTCTCCAACGGCAAGATCATCGCCGCCCTGCTCGGCTACCGGACGCTGTATTTCATCCTGCCGCTGCTGATCGCGGCCGTGCTCTACTTCGCCCTGGAAAGCCGGGCCAAGAAGCTCAAGGTCAGCAACGACCGGCGCGAAGAGCGCAAGCAGCAGGAAAAGCACGCGACCTGAAGCAGCCTCACCGGTTGTTGGGCTGGTGCATGGAGATCAGCCGGTAGAACAGGACCCGCCCGCCTTCGGTGGCGGGCCCCTCCCCATCGCGCAGGCGGGCACCGGCCTTGAAATACAGGTGATGGCTGCTCCAGGCGCTATCGAGCTGCAGACCCAGGTCACCGTTGCGCGACCCGGTGCCGTGGGCGCGGACGGTGAGCACGCCACTGCGGGCCAGCTTGATGTCATAGCTGAAACGGCTATTGAGGGGCAGGCGCTCCAGCAGGATGACATCCTTGGGGCTGTCGCTGGGACTCTCCCGCAATCGGGCGATGAGTCGGCCCTGCTCGACCTGTCCCTTGGCAGTGGCTACGCTTTCCACCTGATAGACCAGCTGCAACAGCGCCTGGGGGGCTGCCGGCACGGCGGTCTGGTCCTCAATCTGACTGATGATGACCTCGGGGCGTGAGGGCACCTGTTGCACCACGGCTTCGGCCTGCAGCAGGGCATCCCCTTCGCGATACTTCCACGCATAGGCACTGCCGTCCGGGCGCGTTTCGCGCAACTCGGTGGCAGGATAGGTGTTGAAGGGTTGCGGCGTGCCGGTTACCGGGACCCAGAACACCAGCGATCCCCCCTCACCACGCGCAAGATAGGGGCTGCGAAAGGCGCTGCTGTTGAGTTCGGCGGTCTGTACCTGGGCTACGGGCAGGGGTACGGGAACCTTCAGATTCCATTCGGCGAGATCGATCATGGTGCTCTCGGTTGCCAGATGCCTGACAAGCATCGCCCAGAATGGGGATGCCTGTCAGCGGAGCGCGCCCCTGATGGGGCGCTCCCGAATCAGCCCTGCGGCTTGAACACCAGCAGACCCAGCGGCGGCACTTGCAGATTCAGCGAGGCCGGCTGGCCGTGGGCGCCGATCTCCTCGGCCGTTACCCCGCCGCCGTTGCCCAGGTTGGAACCACCATAGCGCTCGGCATCGCTGTTGAAGATCTCCTGCCAATGACCCAGCGACGGCACGCCTACCCGGTAGTCGTAACGCGGTACCGGGGTGAAGTTGGCGACTACCAGCAGCGGTCGCTGCTGGGCGTCCTTGCGCAACCAGGCGAAGACGCTGTTGCCATTGTCGTCGCCGACCACCCAGTCGAAGCCCTCGGGCAGGTGATCGCGCTCGTGCAGTGCCGGTTCGTGACGATAGAGGTGGTTAAGATCGGCCAGCAGCTGCTGCACGCCTCGGTGGGTGCCGTGCTCCAGCAGGAACCAGTCCAGCTCGCGATCATGACTCCACTCGCGCCATTGGCCGAATTCGCAGCCCATGAACAGCAGCTTCTTGCCCGGATGGGTCCACATGAAGCTCAGGTAGGTGCGCAGATTGGCGAACTTCTGCCAGACGTCGCCCGGCATCTTCTCGATCATCGAGCCCTTGCCGTGCACCACCTCGTCGTGGGAAATGGGCAGCATGAAGCGCTCGGACCAGGCATACACCAGGCCGAAGGTCATCTGGTGGTGATGGTACTGGCGATAGACCGGGTCCTCTTCCACGTAGTGGAGGGTGTCGTTCATCCAGCCCATGTTCCACTTGAAGTCGAAACCCAGGCCGCCTTCGCTGACCGGCGCACTGACGCCCGGCCAGGAGGTGGATTCCTCGGCGATCACCAGGGCACCCGGCGCTTCCTCGTGGACCACCTCGTTGAGATGACGCAGGAAGGCGATAGTTTCCAGGTTCTCGCGACCACCATGGATGTTGGGGATCCACTCGCCGTGCTTGCGCGAGTAGTCGCGGTAGAGCATGGAGGCCACGGCATCCACGCGCAGACCGTCGATGTGGAAGTGCTTGAGCCAGTGCATGGCCGACGCCAGCATGAAGCCATGCACCTCATGACGCCCCAGGTTGTAGATGTAGGTGTTCCAATCCTGGTGGAAGCCCTCGTAGGGGTGCTCGTATTCGTACAGCGCGGTGCCATCGAAGCGGGCCAGGCCGTGTTCGTCGGTCGGGAAGTGCGCCGGTACCCAGTCGAGGATGACGCCGATGTCAGCCTGGTGGCAGGCGTCGACGAAGGCGGCGAAATCCGCCGGGGTGCCGAAGCGCGAGGTGGGCGCGAACTGGCCCAGGGGCTGGTAGCCCCAGGAGCCGCTGAAGGGATGCTCCATGATCGGCAACAGCTCGATATGGGTGAAGCCCATCTCGCGGACGTAGGGAATCAGACGCTCGGCCATTTCGCGCCAGTTGTACTGGCGCCCCTCGTCACCACCTTCGCGGCGCCAGGACCCGGCGTGCAGTTCGTAGACCGAGATGGGTGCTTCCACGCCTTGCAACTCACGACGGCGGGCCATCCAGTCCTGGTCGTGCCAGGTGAAGGGCTTGTTGTCGGCCACCACCGAGGCGGTGCGCGGCGGCAATTCCGCGGCCAGGGCGATGGGATCGGCCTTGAGCGGCAACACGCCGTGCTGGCCGAGAATCTCGTACTTGTAGGCCGTGCCGACCGGCAGGCGTGGCACGAAGAGCTCCCAGACGCCGCTGTTGGCGCGCAGGCGCATGGGCAGACGGCGCCCATCCCAGCTGTTGAAGTCGCCGACCACCGAGACGCGCCGGGCATTGGGTGCCCACACCGCGAAGCGCACGCCCTCCACGCCGTCGACCTGGCAGCGCTGGGCGCCAAAGGTCTCGCCGAGATTGCGATGGCGGCCTTCGTTGAACAGATAGAGATCGGTTTCTCCCAGCAGCAGCCCGAAGGAATAGGGATCCTCGGTTTCCTGCACCCCGCTGGGCCAGCGGATGACCAGCTTGTAGGGCGCGGTGTAGTCGAGCCGCGCGACGAACAGCCCGGGCACCCGCCCGGGTTGCATCTGGGCCAGCGACCGACCGCTGACGCGATCGACCAGCTCTGCGCCCAGGGCGCTGGGCAGGAAGGCGCGGACGATCAGGCCCTCGCCATCGGAATGGGGGCCGAGCACGGCGAAGGGATTGCCGTGCTCGCCACGGGCCAGGGACTCGGCCTCGGCAGCCGAGAGCCGGGCGTCGTCCAGCGGAGCGACAGGAACGCTGTTGTGATCGGTCATGCGCGGGCTCCGGACAAAAGGGTCTCGACGATGGCGGCAACGCCCCGTAGCGGGATGTTGATCCAGGTGGGTCGGTTGGCAGCCTCGTAGCCTATCTCATAGACCGCCTTTTCCAGGCTGTAGAGATCCAGTGCCGCCTGCTCGCCCCGCTCGCTCCACTGGTGGCCGATGTCGGCTGTCGCAGCGCGATAGCCTTCCAGGAAGGCCGCGTAGGAAGCATTGCGGTAGGTCTCGGCCGCCTTGGCACGCAGTTGCAGGTGCTCTTCCGAGGTATCCGCACCGGCGTTGCTCGACTGGGTGACCATGGCCGCCGCGTAGTCGAAGGAGCGCAGCACCCCGGCGACGTCCTTGTGCGGACCGTACTTGCCGCGACGTTCTTCCAGCGACCGCGCCGGCTCGCCTTCGAAGTCGATGAGGATGGCGTCGTCCTGAGCCACCAGCACCTGACCCAGGTGCAGATCGCCATGGACGCGGATGCGCAGCCCCCCCTCGACATCGGCCGCCAGGGCCTCGATGCGCTTGGCCAGGGCTTCGCGCTTGCCGACCAGGCCCTGCAACAGGGACTTGCCAGTGGCGTCGAGCTGATCGCCCAGACCTTGCAGGGTATCCAGGGCGTTGTCCACCTGGAGGCGAACGCGATGCGCCAGGGCCTTGGCCGCCTCGGCGTCCACCGTCTCGGGGGCGAAGGCCGCGTCCTCGGTGGGCTGCGCCAGCACGAGATGCATCTCGCCCAGACGCTTGCCCAGCACGCCGGCGAAGGCCGTCAGATCGCCCATGGCGGTGAATTCGTTCTCCACGTCGGAGATGCCGCCGCTGAGCAGGTCACGGGTGACGCGATCCAGACCGTCGAGGCTCCAGGTCCAGGCATCGCCCTGGTTGTGGATGTGCTGCTGCACCAGCATCAGCACATGCGGGGTGCCGTCCGCAGCGACGCGCTGGACCACGGCATGGGTCGCAGCGATGTTGGCGAACCCGGCCTGGGCCAGGTAGCGCCCCATCTCCACTTCCGGGTGGATACCCGGCGCCACCTTGCGGATCAGCTTGAGCATCAGGTGGTCGCCGACGATCAGCGAACTGTTGGACTGCTCGACGCCCAGGTGCTTGATCTCGATATCCGGCTCCAGCGCGAAGTCCTCGGCCTGGTCGTAGACCTCGAAACTCAGGTCCCCGGCGGGGGACGCCAGCCTGGCACCCTTGCGGAAGGCATCGAACACGCCGTGCACGAAGCTGGTCAGGGCGAAGGCGTCGGTCACCAGACCCACCCGCCGCACATGGCGGATGCGGGACAGCGCCAGCTGGGTCGCCAGCGGACTGCAATGCTGGTCCTCTTCGGCAAGGAAGCCCAGGGGCAAGGCGTAGCGCTCTTCGCCCTTGGCATTGGTTACCACCACCTCGCTGAACATCACCGGCAGCTTGGGCGTGTTGATCTGCACGGCATAGTCCAGCCGCACACCGGTGATGGTCTCATCCTTGGAACCGAACCAGCGACGCTTGGGCAGATAGACCGGCAGCACCTCTTCGAAGATGCGGCGCGGCTCGCCGTCCAGCAGCTCCTGCAGATTGCGCTTGATGACCACCGTCTGGTAGTCGGGCATGGGTGCCGGCGGCTCGGTGTGCCAGGCGGGCATCTGCTCGTTCCCAGCCAGGTAGAACCAGTAGAAGCCATAGGGCGGTAGGGTCAGCATGTAGGGCAGCTGGCCGATGGGCGGGAAGGCGCTGCCACCGATCATTTCCACCGGTACCTGACCGGCGAAGCTGGACAGGTCCAGTTCCACCGCCTGGGCGGCACGGGAGACGTTGGCCACGCAAAGGATGGTCTCGTGCTCGCCCTGGGCATTGGTGAAGTCGCGCAGGTAGGCCAGGATGCGTCTGTTGGTAGGCGACAGCATCTTCAGGGTGCCGCGACCAAAGGCCTTCTGCTGCTTGCGCACGGCCAGCATGCGCCGCGTCCAGTTGAGCAGCGAATGGGGATCGCGCGACTGGGCCTCGACGTTGATCGCCTGGTAGCCATAGAGCGGGTCCATGATCGAGGGCAGCACCAGGCTGGCCGGGTCGGCACGGGAGAAGCCGCCGTTGCGGTCGACCGACCACTGCATCGGGGTGCGCACGCCATCACGGTCGCCCAGGTGGATGTTGTCACCCATGCCGATTTCGTCGCCGTAATACATCGTCGGGGTACCGGGCATCGACAGCAGCAGGCTGTTGAGCAGCTCGATGCGCCGGCGATCGCGCTCCAGCAGGGGCGCCAGGCGGCGACGGATGCCGAGGTTGATGCGCGCCCGGCGGTCCGAGGCGTAGTAGTTCCAGAGGTAGTCCCGCTCGCGGTCGGTCACCATCTCCAGGGTCAGTTCATCGTGGTTGCGCAGGAAGATCGACCACTGACAGTTGGGCGGGATCTCCGGCGTCTGGCGCAGGATGTCGGTGATGGGGAAGCGGTCTTCCTGGGCGATGGCCATGTACATGCGCGGCATCAGCGGGAAGTGGAAGGCCATGTGGCATTCGTCGCCATCGCCGAAGTACAGCTGGGTGTCTTCCGGCCACTGGTTGGCCTCGGCCAGCAGCATGCGGTCGGGATAGTTGGCGTCGATCTCGGCGCGAATCTCCTTGAGCACCACGTGGGTCTCGGGAAGGTTCTCGTTGTTGGTACCGTCGCGCTCCACCAGATAGGGAATGGCGTCCAGGCGCAGGCCGTCGACACCCAGATCCAGCCAGTACCTCATGATCGAGATGACGGCCTTCATGACCTGCGGATTGTCGAAGTTGAGGTCTGGCTGATGGGAATAGAAGCGGTGCCAGAAGTACTGGCCGGCGACCGGGTCCCAGGTCCAGTTGGACTTCTCGGTGTCGAGGAAGATGATGCGGGTGCCATCGTACTTCTGGTCATCGTCCGACCAGACGTAGAAGTTGCGCGCCGCCGAGCCCTTCTTGGCGCGCCGGGCGCGCTGGAACCAGGGATGCTGGTCGGAGGTGTGGTTGATGACCAGCTCGGTGATCACCCGCAGGCCCCGGGCATGGGCCTCGGCGATGAAACGCTTGGCGTCGGCCATGGTGCCGTAGTCGGGGTGGATGCCACGGTATTCCGCGATGTCGTAGCCGTCGTCGCGCCGCGGCGAGGGATAGAACGGCAGCAGCCAGATGGTGTTGACGCCCAGGCTGGCGATGTAGTCCAGCTTGTCGATCAGGCCGGGGAAGTCGCCGATGCCATCGTTGTTAGAGTCGAAGAACGACTTCACGTGCACCTGGTAGATGATCGCATCCTTGTACCAGAGCGGGTCGTCGATGAAGGCGGCGGGTTTGCGGGAGCGAGCTTTATTGGGTTTTGCCATGTCGTCAGGTCCTTAACAGGGCGTCTGAAACGTATGCGTGCACCGGTCGTCCAGGCCGTCCGGCGATGATGACGGAAGGCGCCAGGCACTTGGGGAGCTGTCCCCGAGCCGCCTGACGCGCTCCGTCCGAGGTATCGCTAGTGGCCCGCCTGGATGCGCCAGATGCCGAAGGGCATCGACGGCTCCAGCCGTGTCCATTGAGTCTTGCCGTGCCAGGCCCAGCGGTGCCCGGTCATCAGGTCTTCGCCGTAGGTGGTGGCGTGATCGTCGAGGCCCAGCTCCCACAGCGGCAATTCGAAGTGGCCCTCCTGGGCATTGAAGGGATCCAGGTTAATCGCCACCAGGATGAAGTTGCCCAGATCATCGGTGCGCTTGCCGAAGTAGAGGATCTGATCGTTCCAGCAGGTATAGACCTTGAGCCCCAGATGGGTTTGCAGCGCGGGATTCTGCCGGCGGATACGGTTGAGCTGGGCGATCTCGCCCATGATGTTGCCCGGCGCATAGAAGTCGCGCGGCCGCAGCTCGTACTTCTCCGAATCCAGGTATTCCTCCTTGCCCGGCGTGAGCGGCGCGCCCTCGCAGAGTTCGAAGCCGGCGTACATGCCCCAGAGGCCGGAGCCCATGGTGGCCAGCGCCGCACGGATCAGGAAGCCGGGGCGGCCGCTGGTCTGCAGGAAGGCCGGGTTGATGTCCGGCGTATTGACGAAGAAATTCGGCCGGTAGCAGTCGCGCAGAGGGGCTTCGTTGAGTTCGGTGAGATACTCGGTCAGTTCGGCCTTGGTGTTACGCCAGGTGAAGTAGGTATAGCTCTGGCTGTAACCCACCTTGCCCAGGCGCGCCATCATGGCCGGCTTGGTGAAGGCTTCGGCGAGGAACATGACATCGGCATCGCGTCCACGGATGTCGGCGATCAGCCATTCCCAGAAGGGCAGCGGCTTGGTGTGGGGGTTGTCGACGCGGAAGATCTTCACGCCCTGCTCCACCCAGTGCCAGACCACGTCGCGCAGCGCCAGCCACAGATCCGGCACGGCGTCCTGGGCGTAGAAGTCGACATTGACGATGTCCTGGTACTTCTTCGGCGGATTCTCCGCATAGCGCATCGAGCCGTCCGGGCGCCAGGAGAACCAGCCCGGATGCTCCTTGAGCCACGGATGGTCGGGCGAGCACTGGATGGCAAAGTCCAGCGCGATCTCCAGGCCGTGATCGGCGGCTGCCGCCACCAGGGCACGGAAGTCGTCCAGGGTACCCAGCTCGGGATGCACGGCATCGTGGCCGCCGTCCGGGCTGCCGATGGCATAGGGGCTGCCCGGCTGATCGGCGCCGGCACCCAGGGTGTTGTTCTTGCCCTTGCGATGGGCCAAACCGATCGGATGGATCGGCGGGAAGTACAGTACATCGAAGCCCATGTCGCGCACGCGCGGCAATTCGCCGATCACGTTGCGGAAGGTGCCATGGCGATGGGGATCATCGGTGATGGAACGGGGAAAGAGTTCGTACCAGCTGGCGAATTCGGCGCGCAGGCGCTCGATGTCCAACGGATATTCGATGCTGTGGGTCAGGTGGGCATAGGCGTCCACCGGGGTCATGGCCTGGTTCGCCTCGCTTGCCAGCAGCACGGCGACCTTGTCACCTTCGCCACCGGCCTGGTCCAGGCGCTGCAGCAGCGCCTCCAGCGGGCTACGCTGCTCGTCTTCGGCACGGGACAGCGCCTGCTCGACATGGAGGCGACCCTCCTGCAATTCCAGGTTCAGCCCGACACCCGCGGCGTACTTCATCTCGATCTCGTAGCGGTAGGTGCCCCAGACATCCCACCAGGCCTGCACCACGAATTCATAGCGGCCCACGGCTGGCGGCGTGAAGCGACCACGCCAGAGGTCATTGGTCTCGAGCGTCAGCGGGGCCTGTTGCCAGTTCTCTTCGCCTTCCTGACGCCAGAGCACGCTGGCGGCCAGCTTGTCGTGGCCATCGGCAAAGATCTTGGCGGTCACTTCGACCACCCGCCCGGCGATGCCCTTGGCGGGAAACTGGCCATTGTCCACGGCCGGCGTGACCGCCTCTATGGCGATGCGCGGGGTCTGGGCAGCGGTAGCGGGATCGAGGGAAAGGGTGGAAAAAGAACCGGGGAGATCGGTGTTCGACATCGAGCCTGACTCCATCTTGGGACGCGTGAAAGGCCGCAACGCGCCGGCGCTGCGACCTTGGTCATGAACCCGCTACTGCTTGGCTTACCGCCAAAGAGGCCCGGCTGGCCGAACCCCTTAAGGGAGTCGGCAACCCGCAGCGGCGTCCATGAGGACGCCACTCCAGACAGCCGCGGCTCTACTGCAATCGGAAGTACTCACGCGGGTGTGTCTGAAAGAGTCTGAGCCCCGACGGCGCGCAAAAGTTCAGCCAAATCTCAATGACCGGCAGGCACGGAAAATCAGGAAAAATCCTTTAATATCATCTGCTTAAATCAGATGTATAAAGCGATATCTAACCTAACGACGAATGCCTTGGTGTCAGTCGAATAGCAGCGCAGCACACGTAGGGATGGCAATCGTACCAGGGCCGCTATTCGAGAAATAACTTAAACAAACACTCGCAAACCCCTGATCTCAATGGAAAGGCGTATAGGGCAGATCGCGCTTGTGGGCGCTACGCCGGTAGGTATTGAGAATGATCTCTAGGGTAGCCGGGCTTACCGCCTTGCCTTCCAGGAAATCGTCGATCTCGGCATAGGTAATGCCGAAGGCATCTTCATCGGCCTTGCCAGGCGACAGGGATTCCAGATCGGCGGTCGGCACCTTGTGCACCAACTCGTTCGGTGCGCCTAGCCACTCGGCCACCGCCCTTACCCGCCGCTTGTTGAGTCCGTGCAGTGGCGTCAAATCACAGGCGCCATCGCCGAACTTGGTATAGAAGCCCATCAGCGCTTCCGCCGCATGGTCGGTGCCTATCACCAGTCCTCGGCGTGCGCCGGCTACGGCGTACTGGGCGATCATGCGCTGGCGCGCCTTGACGTTGCCCAGGGTGAAGTCCTCATGGAGCTCGTCATCGAAGGCCACCCGGGCTTCGCGCACCGAGGCGAGCATGGCGTCGCTGGCGGGCTTGATATTGACGGTATGGATCTCGTCGGGCTGGATGAATTGCAGGGCACGCTGGGCATCCGCCTCATCGCGCTGCACGCCATAGGGCAGCCGCATGGCGATGAATCTCAGGCGGGCATTACCACTTTCCTCGCGCGCCCGCTCCACCGCCAGTTGGGCCAGTCGGCCAGCGGTGGAGGAATCCACGCCGCCACTGATGCCCAGCACATAGCTCTCCTGGCGGCTGCCGAGCAGATAGTCCTTGAGGAACCGGATACGACGCTCCGCTTCCGCGGCCGGATCGAACTGTTCGGGGACCTGCAGGGCCTGGATGATGTCGCGCTGAAGGGCTTCGGTCATCGGGCGTTCTCCTCTGATTCGCGTTCGAGACGTTGATGATAGGGCACCACGGCGCCGAGGCTGTGACGGGCCGCCGCCAGTTGCACGGCCTCGCGATCGCCGGGGAAGTACCGGGTTTCGGAATAGAGCACGATGTCATCGCCCACCCGGTAGCCCCAGGCGAAGCAGACGGTGCCCTGGGGAATGCCGTCCGCTCCGCCCGGCCCGGCCAGCCCGGTATTGGCGATGGCCACCTGAGCCGGACTGTCACGCAGGGCGCCAGCGGCCATCTCCCGCGCCACTTCCTCGCTGGTGAGGTTGTGACGCTCGATGGTCTCCGGCCTGACGCCCAGCAGGCGTTGCTTGGCTTCGGGGGAATAGACGACGTAACCCGATTCGATGCAGCCACCACTGCCGGGTATCTCCGACAGCAGCCCGACCACCTTGCCGGCCGTGCAGGATTCGGCCGTGGTGAGTTGCAGTTCGCGGGTCTTGAGATAGTCCAGCATGGACTCGATGGTGTTCATGAGTACGTGTCCCCAACAACCTTGCTCTTCCGTTGGAAGAGCGGCGAATTGGGGAAGTTCTGGGGTCACCTGCCCGGTATTTTCCAGGTCGGCGGGCGTATCGATATCGTGGTGGATACCGGCGTCCGCGACCTCCCGCTCTAGCACCGAACCCTCGCGCAGGAGCCGTTTCGCTCCCTCGTCTCCCTCGAGTTCGCCCAGCGCAGCGGCAAAATTCCGACCAAAGAGCACGGGATGACCACGCCTGCCCTGGCAGGTCGGGATGACGATACGCGCGGGATGCTGCAGGTCCAGCAACTGTCGGGCCGTCCCAGGCTGCACGAAGGGCATATCGCCCAGGGTTACCAGCCAACCGGACGCATCGGACGTCGCGCGTATGGCGGCGGCCAGGCTGTCGCCCATGCCGGTGGTGGGCAGACTGAGCACTGCCAGGCCTTCCTGCTGCGCCAGCTCGGCGCGCCAGGGAGCGCTATCCGAGACCACGGCCAGGCACGGCAGAGCCAGGCCCCGCCACAGTCGAAAGGTCGCCTGCAACACGGTCAGCTCGGCCGGTCCGGGCAAGGTGGCCTGCAGCTTGTCGCCGCCGCCCGCGGCGCGGAAGCGACTCCCGGCACCCGCCGCGAGAATCAGCACCTGAACCCCGGCCATCCCTAGGCGACCTGCTCCACCGCCACCAGGGCGCGCTTCTTCTGGGTGAGGGCGATGCCGTTCTTCACGGCCACCACCTCCGCCAGCAGCGACAGGGCGATTTCCGGCGGGGTGTGGCTGCCGATATGCAGGCCGATGGGGCCATGCAGGCGATTGATCGCCGCGACCGGCAGGTCCAGCTGCAGCAGCCGCTCCCGCCGCCGATCATTGTTGCGCAGTGAGCCCAGGGCGCCGACGTAGAAGGCGTCGGACTGCAGCGCCGTCAGCAGGGCCAGGTCATCCAGACGCGGATCGTGGGTCAGGGCCACCACCGCGGTGCGTTCGTCCGGGCGGATCGACAGCACGGCATCGTCCGGCATGCCGGAGATGAAACGCGCCTGGCGCGTCTCCCAGCCCTGGCGGAATTCCTCGCGGGGATCGCAGACCAGCACCTCGAAATCGAGCATGGCCGCCATGTCGGCGACATAGAGCGACAGCTGACCGGCGCCGATCAGCAGCAGACGCCAGCGCGGACCATGGACCAGGCGCAGCCGCTGCTCGTCCAGGGTGACCGGGGTATCGTGGGTGGTGCTGGAAATCCGCACCTCGCCGGTCGCCAGGTCCAGCTCACGCAAGGCCAGTTCGTGGCCGTCGCAGTGTTGCAGCAACTGCTCGACCCAGCGCCAGTCACCGACCTGCTCCTGGACCAGACGCAGGGTGCCGCCACAGGGCAGCCCGAAACGCGCGGCTTCGTCGCCCGAGACGCCGTAGGTGATGATCTCCGGGCGCTTCCCGGCGAACTGGCCGCCATGCAGTCGGGCGATCAGATCGTCCTCGATGCAGCCACCGGACACGGAGCCACAGACCTGGCCGTCGTCGCGCAGGGCCAGCATGGCGCCCGGCGGCCGGGGCGAACTGCCCCAGGTCTGGACCACGGTGAACAGGCTGACGCCCTGGCCCTCCCGTCGCCAGGCCAGGGTCTTGCGCAAAACTTCTTGATCGACACTGTCCACACCCTGCTCCTCTCTACCCTGCACCTGCGACGGCAAAAGCCTCGTTCCGGGGGTAGAACCCAACAGCGGAGCGGGGTTCCCCAGGGCGGAACCCGCTGGATCGCCGGCCTATCCATAGGGGACACCCAAGAGGAGAACGTCCATGCCCCGCTCGATCTGGAAAGGCGCCGTCAGCTTCGGCCTTGTGCACATCCCCGTTTCGGTCGTCTCGGCGACCCGGCAATCGGGCATCGACTTCGACTGGCTGGACGAACGCAGCCTCGATCCGGTGGGCTACAAGCGGATCAACAAGACCACCGGCAAGGAGGTGCCCAGCGAACACATCGTCAAGGGCGTTGAACATGGCAAGGGCAAGTACGTGGTGCTCAGCGAGGATGAGATCCACAACGCGTTGCCCGAGGCCACTCGCACCATCGACATCCTCGCCTTCGTCGAGGCGCGGGAGATCTCCATCCTGCACTTCGAGAAGCCCTACTACCTGGCGCCGGACAAGAACGGCGAAAAGGTCTATGCCCTGCTCCGCGACACCCTGAGCGCCGCCGGCAAGCTGGGCGTGGCCAATCTGGTGATGCACTCCAAGCAGCACCTGGCGGTGATCATGCCGCTGGGCGATGCCCTGGTGCTCAACACCCTGCGCTGGGCCGACGAGGTCCGTTCCGCGGAAGACGTCGGACTCGAAGGACTGGACGCCAAGGTCACCAAGAAGGAAGTGGACATGGCCCAGCGGCTGGTGGACGAGATGACCGAGCAATGGGATCCGCAGCAGTACCACGACACCTTCAAGGACAACGTCATGGCCCTGGTGGAACGCAAGCTCAAGGACGGCAAGCTGGAAGCCTTCACCGAGGAGCCGGAAACCGAAGACAGCGGCGCCGACGTCATCGACCTCACCGAATTGCTGCGTCGCAGCCTAGGCGGCAAGCAGGACAAGCCCAAGAAAGCGCCCAAGTCCAAAGGCGCCGGTCGCTCGACCAGCCGCCGTAGCCCTGCCGCCAGCCGCACCCGCAAGGCCAAGTGAGGAGCGCCGCCATGGCCAGCTCGACCAGCGAATACAACCGCAAGCGCAACTTCGACATCACCGCCGAGCCGCGTGACGAGGACAGTCCGCGCCGGCGCAAGGCCAAGGGGGCCCTGAGCTTCGTCATCCAGAAGCACGACGCGCGTCGCCTGCACTATGACTTCCGTCTGGAGCTGGATGGCACCCTGAAGAGCTGGGCGGTGCCCAAGGGACCCAGCCTGGATCCCGGCGAAAAGCGCCTGGCGGTGCAGGTGGAGGATCACCCCCTCGCCTACGGCAGCTTCGAAGGCAGCATTCCCGAAGGCCAGTACGGCGCGGGCGATGTCATCGTCTGGGATCGCGGCGAGTGGCTGGCGGAAGGCGATGCGGCCGAAGCCTATGCCGCAGGTAAGCTCAAGTTCGAACTCCGCGGCGAAAAGCTCCGCGGCCACTGGACCCTGGTGCGCACCCGCCTGCAGGGCCATGGCGACAAGCCGCAGTGGTTGCTGATCAAGGAACGCGACGCTGAAGCCCGCGACAGTGCCGACTACGAGGTGACCGCGGCCGAACCCGACAGCGTGCTGAGCGACAAGACCCTGCCACGGCTGGCGCAGCCCAAGGCGAAGTCCAAGGGCAAAACCGCCAGCCAACCGAAGGCAGCCAAGGCGCCGGCGCGCCAGGCCAAGGCACGCAAGGCCAAGCTGCCCGAGACCCTGGAGGCGCAACTGGCGACCCTGGTCGACAGTCCGCCGGCCGGCGACTGGCTGTACGAGGTGAAATACGACGGCTACCGGCTGCTCGCCCATATCGAGGACGGTGAGGTGCGCCTCTTCACCCGCAGCGGCAACGACTGGACCGAACGTCTGCCCGAGCAGGCCAGGGCGCTGGCGGCCCTTGGTCTGGAAAACGCCTGGCTGGACGGCGAGATCGTGGTCAACGATGCCCAGGGCGTCTCCAGCTTTCAGGCGCTGCAGAATGCCTTCGAGACCGGCAAGGCGACCCGCATCGCCTATTACCTGTTCGACCTGCCCTATCTCAATGGCGCGGATCTGCGCGAGGTACCGGTCGAGCAGCGCCGCGAGCTGCTCGGCAAGCTGCTGGAGCACGGCAACGACAGCGACCTGCTGCGCTTTTCCGCCGCCTTCGAGGTACCGGCCGATCGCATCCTGGCCAGCGCCTGCGAACTGGGCCTCGAAGGGGTGATCGGCAAGCGCCTGGGCAGCGCCTATCGCTCCCGGCGCAACAAGGACTGGATCAAGCTCAAGTGCGCTCATCGCCAGGAATTCATCATCGTCGGCTACACCCCGCCCAAGGGCAGCCGCCAGCACCTGGGCGCGCTGCTGGTGGCGCTGCACGATGACCAGGGCCGGCTGCACTATGCCGGCAAGGTCGGCACCGGCTTTACCGCTGCCCTGCTCAAGCAGTTGCACGCCCGATTCCAGCCGCTGATCGTCGATCAGCCGCCGGTGGTGGATCCGCCCAGGGGCGCCGCCTACCGCGCGGTGACCTGGTTGCGACCCGAGCAGCTGTGCGAGATCGCCTACGCCGAGCTGACCCAGGATCGCATCGTCCGTCAGGGCGTCTTCCATGGCCTGCGTGACGACAAGCCCGCTGAGGGCATCGGCCTCGAAAGGGCCGCGCCGGCACGGGAAGCCGAAGGTCCCGACGTCCCGGCTCGGCGCAAACCCGGTGCCGGACAGCAGGAGGCTACCGTCGCCGGGGTGCGCATCAGCCACCCCGAGCGCGTCATCGACGCGGCCAGCGGCGCGCGCAAACTCGACGTGGCCGGCTATTACGCCGCCGTCGCCGACTGGATCCTGCCGCACCTGGCCGAGCGGCCCGTGGCCCTGGTCCGTACGCCCGAGGGTATCGCCGGCGAGCAGATCTTCCAGAAGCACAAGCAGACCCTGGCGATCCCCCATATCCGCGAACTGCCGCCCGAGCTGGATCCGGGTCACGCACCGCTGATGGTCATCGACAGTCGGGAAGCGCTCATCGGCGCGGCCCAGATGGGTACGCTGGAACTCCATACCTGGAATGCCACCGCCGGCCGTATCGATCGCCCCGACCGCTTCATCCTCGATCTCGACCCCGATCCCGCCCTGCTCTGGTCACGCATGGTGGAAGCGACGGAGCTGGTGCTTACCCTGCTCGACGAGCTGGACCTCCAGGCGTTCGTCAAGACCAGCGGTGGCCGCGGCCTGCATTTGGTGGTGCCCCTGGATCGGCGCCAGGATTGGGACACCGTCAAGGCCTTCGCCCAGGCGGCCGCCCAGCACCTGGCCAACACCCTGCCCAGGCTCTTCGCTGCCAAGATGGGCGCACACAACCGCCAGGGCAAGATCTTCGTCGACTACCTGCGCAATCGCCACGGCGCCACCACGGTCAGTGCCTTTTCCCTGCGCGCCCGTCCCCACCTCGGCGTTTCGGTGCCCGTGGCGCGCGCCGAGCTGAACGACCTGCAGGGCAGCGACCAATGGCGCTTCGATTCCCTCCTGCAACGCCTCGAAGGGCTCAAGGACGACCCCTGGGCCGGGTATGCCGGGGTGCGCCAGAGCCTCACGGCCGCGCGGCGCAAACGACTGGGCATGGCCTAGCGACACGCCTGCCGTCGGCCAGCATAGGACCCAAGCGAAACCCCTTATCGCTCCCCGTGGTCTGCACTAACGAGCGTTGTCGTGGACAGCGCCGTCGCCAGCCACGGGATGGAGCCGATGTCGATCGATCTGGATAGCCTTCAGGACACCCTGGACGAGTGGGCCTATGACGAGGTCACTCCCGCACTGCTGCAACACCGACTCCAGATTCTCAATCAGCGCGGCCTCGACCGCTTGCCCTTGCCCGGCCAGGGTCAGACCCTCGACCGTTGGCGCGCCTTGGCCCAGGTAGCCCATCATGATCTGGGCCTGGTCAAGCTGTACGAGGGCCATACCGATGCCCTGGCCATCCTGAGCGAATTGGATGGCTACGTACCGCCTGAAAGCCTCTGGGGCGTCTGGGCTGCCGAGCCGCCGGACGCCCGCCTGCTGGTGCGCTATAGCGCCGACGGCATGGTCACCCTGCACGGCCGCAAGTCCTGGTGCTCCGGCGCCGCCCTGGTCAGCCATGCGCTGGTCACCGCCTGGATGGACGACCATCCGCTGCTGGTGGCGGTGGAATTGAAACAACCCGGCGTCGAGGTTACCCAGGACGGCTGGCGCGCCATCGGCATGCAGCACACAGGTAGCGTCGATGTGCTCTTCGATGGCGCCGCCGGCGTGCTGGTCGGGGCTCCCGGCCGCTACCTGCACCGTCCCGGCTTCTGGCATGGCGGCGGCGGCATCGCTGCCTGCTGGTATGGCTCCGCCACCGCCCTGGCCGACACCCTGCGCGCCCATTGCAAGCGTCATAGCGAACCCCATGCCCTCGCGCACCTGGGTCACGTGGACGCCGCCCTGCTCGGCGCCGCCACGGCTTTGCGCCAGGCCGCCCACTGGATCGACCTCAACCCCGAGGCGGACGCCCGCTATCCCGTCTGCCAGTTGCGGGCCCTGGTCGAGCAGTGCGCCGAAATCGTCATCCGCCATACCGGCCGCGCCTTTGGCGCCGCGCCGCTGTGCCGTGATGCCTATTGCGCCCGCCACATGGCGGACCTTCCCGTCTACCTGCGCCAGAGTCACGCCGAACGTGATCTGGCGGTACTGGGTGACCTCAATCTGCTGGAGGGTGCCCCTTGGCAGCTGTAGGCGATCGTCAGATTCAAGGACTCGGCACCCCGCCCGAGGCGTGGCTGCAGTGGTCAGGCTTTGGCGAAATGCCGGCCATCGAAGCCGCGCAACTGGTGCCGCCGGGACATCGCGCCGTGGTGGTCGCCCCTCATCCGGACGACGAAATCCTCGGTTGCGGCGGCCTGCTCTGCCTGCTGGGCGAACTGGGTCGCCGGTTGGCGCTGGTGGCGGTCACCGATGGCGATGGCAGTCATCCGCAGTCCACCCTCTGGCCCGCCAGCCGCCTGCGCAATACCCGCCCGCTGGAAACCCGCGAAGCCCTGCGCCGGCTACGCCTGGAACGCGCCACCGTGACGCGCCTGGCGATCCCGGACGGTCAGGTCAGCGAGCAGGAAGACGCCTTGCGCCAGCGCCTGCTGGAGTTCATCACTCCCGAAGACGTGGTCTTCGCCACCTGGCGGCTGGATGGCCATCCCGATCACGAGGCGACCGGCCGTGCGGCGGTGGAAGCCTGCCGTTTGCGTGGGGCTCGCTGCATCGAGGTGCCGGTCTGGACCTGGCACTGGGCTGCCCCCGGTGATCCGCGCGTGCCCTGGGACCGGGCGCGGCGCCTGGATCTGGAAGAGGACGTTCTGGCGCTGAAGAAGCGTGCGGTCAGCGCCTTTGGCAGTCAGCTGACCGAGGACGCCAGCACGGGACAGAGGCCGATCCTGCCGCCTACGGTGGTTGCCCGTCTCACCCGTGCCTGGGAGGTCTATCTGACGTGACCGTCTCCATGAGCTATTTCGACTCGCTCTACGCCAACAGCGAAGACCCCTGGGACTACCGCCATCGCTGGTATGAGGCGCGCAAGCGCGATCTGACCCTGGCCGTGCTGCCGCACCGCCGTTACACGCACGGCTATGAACCAGGCTGCTCAACCGGTGAACTCTCCCGGCGCCTGGCCGAACGCTGCGAACGGTTGCTGGTCAGCGATGGCAGTGCCCCGGCGGTCGCCACCGCCAGCGAGCGCCTGGCCGACCAGCCCCACGTCGAGGTACGGCACCTGCTGTTGCCGGACGCCTGGCCCGCGGGCGCCTTCGATCTCATCGTCATTAGCGAGATCGGCTACTACCTCGGCGAGGGCGGCCTGGATGCCCTGCTGGATCGCGCCCACAGCGCCCTGTTGCCCGGCGGGGTGCTACTCGGCTGCCACTGGCGCCACCCCATCGACGGCTGCGCCCTGACCGGCGACCAGGTCCATGAACGCATGGCCGCCCTGCCCGGCCTGCATCGCCTGAGCCATCTCGAAGAAGCCGATTTCGTCCTCACCCTCTGGTCTTCCGATCCCACCTCCGTCGCCCGCCGGGAGCAGCTTCTATGATAGGTGCCGTGATACCCGCTCATAACGAAGAGCAACACGTCGAACGCTGTCTGCAATCGGTGCTGCGCGCCGCTCGGCATCCGGCCTTAATGGGTGAGACTGTGGAGATCGTCATCGTGTTGGACAGCTGCACCGACGGCACCGCCGACATCGTTCGTCGCCTGCCGGTGACCGCACTGGAGGTCTGGGCCTGCAACGTCGGCCTGACCCGCGCGACCGGCGCGGCCCACCTGATCCAGCGCGGCGCGCGCTGGCTGGCCTGCACCGATGCCGACTCCGAGGTGGCGCCGGACTGGTTTGCCGCCCAGCTCGCCTACGGTGCCGATGCCGTCTGCGGTGTGGTCGAGGTGGACGACTGGACCCCGCACTCTCCCAGTCTCAGAGCGCGCTATGAAGCGGCCTATCACGATCGTGAAGGCCATCAGCACATCCACGGCGCCAACTTTGGCATCTCGGCGACCGCCTACCTGCGCGCTGGCGGCTTTCCCTCCATGACCGTGGACGAGGACGTCACCCTGGTCACCGCGCTCAAGACCCAGGGCGCGCACATCGCCTGGAGCAACAGCGTGCGGGTGCGCACCAGCTCGCGCCTGGATTGCCGGGCCCGTGGCGGCTTCGGTGACTACCTGGGCCTGCTCGGCGCCACCGCCTGATGGTTAGACGCCCAGGGCGAAGGCCCCGGGCGTCGCGCCGAACTGGCGGCGAAAGGCCGCGATAAAGGCCGATGGCGAGTTGTAGCCGCAATCCAGCGCCACCTCGGTCACCGCGGCGCCCCGCTCCAGGCGTTCAAGGGCACTGATCAGACGCAACCGCTGGCGCCAGGTCCTGAAGGTTAGCTCGGTATCCCGCAGGAAGGCGCGACTCAGGGTTTTTTCCGAAGCCCCCAGCACACCCGACCATTGCGCCAGGGTACGATCGTCCGACGGATTAGCCGCGAGGGCCTCGCACAGCAGCCGCAGGCGGCCATCCTGGGGCGCCGGCAGTGACAGTCCCACCTCGGGCGCCGCCTGCAACTGATCGAGCATCACCGACACCAGCCGGCCTTCAGCGCCGTCCTCGTCATATTCCCGGGCGAAGCCACTGAAGGTCTTGATCAGCTCGCGGATCAAGGGGCTGACCGCCACTACGCGACAGCGCTCGCCGACATAGGGCGCTGCCTCGGCGCTCACATAGAGACTGCGCATCTCCGCCTGCGGCGAGGAACGCACCTGGTGCTCGACATCGGCGGCGATCCACACCGCCCGCTGCGGCGGCGCGACGTAGCTGCCCTCGGCGGTGGTCACCGTGAGCACCCCCCGGATGGCATAGGACAGTTGCCCCCAGGGATGTCGGTGCCAGGGTGTCCAGGCCGGTTGCGCCAGGGACTCGACGCGGGCATACAGCCGCCGCGGAAGGTGGGCGAGCGCGGGAACGGGACGTTCGACCGCAGGCTGTCCGTTTGACGACATCATTGGGGCTTTTCGCGTTAGTCGGTTAGGTCAGGAGACGATAGCCTTGAGGCCATCCACAGACAACCCGAGAGAGACCATGGCTCGTCCCCGCCTGATGCCCGACAACTTCACCCTGCTGCTGGTTGCCACGGTGATCCTGGCCAGCGTGCTGCCCTGCCGGGGCCTCGCTGCCCAGGTCGCCAACGTGGTGACCAACATCGCCATCGGCCTGCTGTTCTTCCTGCATGGCGCCAAGCTGTCGCGCCAGGCGCTGGTGGCCGGCATGACCCACTGGCGGCTGCACCTGCTGGTGTTCGCCTTTACCTTCGTCAGCTTTCCGCTGCTTGGCTGGGCGCTGCAGCCGCTGCTGGCGCCCCTGGTGACACCGGAGCTCTATCTTGGCGTGCTGTTCATGTGCGCCCTGCCGGCCACCGTGCAGTCGTCCATCGCCTTCGTCTCCATGGCTCGCGGTAATGTCTCGGCGGCGGTCTGCAGTGCGTCGTTGTCCAGCCTGCTCGGCATCTTCCTCACCCCGCTGCTGGTACGGTTGCTGCTCGACGCCCACGGCGGCTCGGACGGCCAGAGCACCCTCGACGCCATCGTCAAGATCTGCGTCCAGCTGCTGCTGCCCTTCGTTGCCGGCCAGCTGCTGCGCCCGGTGATCGGCCACTGGGTTGATCGCCACAAGGGCAAGCTCAAGTTCGTCGACCAGGGGTCCATCCTGCTGGTGGTCTACACCGCCTTCAGCGCTGCGGTGATCGAAGGCCTGTGGCGCGAGACACCGATCCTGTCGCTGGTGGGCCTGGTGTTCATCTGCGCCACCCTGCTGACCCTGGTGCTGCTGGCCACGCGCTACAGCGCGCGGCTGCTGGGCATGAGCAAGGAAGACGAGATCACCGTGGTCTTCTGCGGCTCCAAGAAGAGCCTGGCCACGGGAGTGCCCATGGCCAAGGTGCTGTTCGCCGGCAGCACCATGGGGCCGGTGCTGCTGCCCATCATGCTGTTCCACCAGATCCAGCTGATGGTCTGCGCGGTACTGGCCCAGCGCTACGCCAAGCGTGAGGCGGTGGCGCCTGTCACACCCGTGGTAGCGCCACTACCCAAGTGATGCGCGCAGTGGCGCGGCGCCCGATCAGCGCGCCTCGTCCTCGCGAACCGGTTTGCGCAGGGTGACCCACTCTTCCGCAGCGGTGGGATGGATGCCCAGGGTGTCGTCGAAGCAAGCCTTGGTCGCCCCGGCCTTGAGGGCAATGGCCAGGCACTGGATCTGTTCGCCGGCATCCGGTCCCACCATGTGGCAGCCCAGTACCTGGTCGCTGTCGGCATCCACCACCAGCTTCATCAGGGTGCGCTCCTGGACATCGGTCAGGCTGAGCTTGGTCGGTCGGAAGCTGCTCTGGAAGATCTTCAGCCGATGGCCACGTTCGCGGGCCTCTTCCTCGCTCAGGCCGATGCTGGCCAGGTTGGGCAGGCTGAAGACCGCACTGGCGATCAGGTCGTAGTTCAACGGGCGATAGCTGTCCGGATTGAACAGGTGCCGCGCCAGGGTCATGCCCTCGGCCAGGGCCACCGGGGTCAGTTGCACCCGGCCGATGACGTCGCCGATGGCGTAGATCGACGGCTCGGTGGTCTGGAAGGTCTCGCCGACCTCGATGAAGCCCCGCGCATCCAGGGCGACCCCGGTGTTTTCCAGCCCCAGGTCATCGAGCATCGGCCGGCGGCCGGTGGCATAGAACACGCAATCGGCTTCCAGCACCCGATCATCCTTGAGCGTCACCTGCAGGCTGCCATCGGCGGCCTTGTCGATCCGCGCCACGTCGGCATTGAACTGCAGGTCATGGCCACGTTTGAGCATCTCGTCGCGCAGGTGCTCGCGCACGCCCCGGTCGAAGCCGCGCAGGAACAGCTCGCGGCGGTATAGCAGCGTGGTGCGGGCGCCCAGGCCCTGGAAGATCGAGGCGAATTCCACGGCGATGTAGCCGCCACCCACCACCACCACCCGCTTGGGCAACTCCGGCAGGTAGAAGGCCTCGTTGGAGGTGATGGCGTGCTCGCGCCCGGGAAAGTCCGGCACGTCCGGCCAGCCACCGGTGGCGATGAGGATGCGTTCGCAGCGATAGCGCTGGCCTTCCACCTCGACGGTATGGGGATCGAGGATGCGGGCATGGGCTTCCAGCAGGGTCACCCCGCTGTTGACCAGCAAGGCCCGGTAGATGCCGTTCAGCCGGCGGATCTCGTGGTCCTTGCTGGCGACCAGGGTATTCCAGTCGAAGGCCGGGACCTCGGCGTCCCAGCCATAGCCACGGGCCTGGCGGAATTCGTCACGAAAGGAGGCACCGTAGATGAAGTATTTCTTGGGCATGCAGCCCACGTTGACGCAGGTGCCGCCGAGGTAGCGGCTTTCCGCGACCGCCACCCGGGCCCCGAAGTCGGCGGCGAAACGCGCCGCGCGCACGCCGCCCGAACCGGCGCCTATCACGAAGAGGTCGAAATCAAAGGTCGTCATGGAGCTCTCTCTCTGCAGCTGCTGGCGCCAGCATAACGCAAGGCCACCCCGGGCAGCGGCGCGGATGGCCAACCGCCAGAAACGACAAGGCCACCCGCAGGTGGCCTGGTCCAGTGCACAGGGCGTCTTAGAGTGCCTTGTACAGATGCTCGAAGCAGAAGTTGGTGGCTTCGACGAAGCCTTCCGCGCTGCCGCAGTCGAAACGCTGACCCTTGAATTTGTAGGCCAGTACGCAACCGTCCTGGGCCTGCTTCATCAGGGCGTCGGTGATCTGGATCTCGCCACCCTTGCCCGGCTCGGTCTGCTCGATCAGGTCGAAGATGTCCGGGGTCAGGATGTAGCGGCCGATGATCGCCAGGTTGGAAGGGGCATCTTCCGGCTTGGGCTTCTCGACCATGTTGTTCACGCGGTAGATGTCGTCGCGGATCATCTCGCCGGCGATCACGCCGTACTTGTTGGTCTCGTTGGCCGGGACTTCCTGGATGGCCACGATCGAGCAGCGGAACTGGTTGTACAGCTTGACCATCTGCTTGAGGACGCTGTCGCCGTCCAGGTTCAGGCAAAGGTCGTCCGCCAGCACCACGGCGAAGGGCTCGTCACCGATCAGTGGGCGGCCGGTCAGGATGGCGTGGCCCAGGCCCTTCATTTCCACCTGACGGGTGTAGGAGAAGGTGCAGTTGTCGATCAGCTTGCGAATGCCGACCAGGTACTTTTCCTTGTCGGTGTTCTTGATCTGGCTTTCCAGCTCGTAGCTGATGTCGAAATGGTCTTCCAGCGAGCGCTTGCCACGACCGGTGACGATCCCGATCTGATGCAGGCCCGCCTCCAGAGCTTCCTCCACGGCGTACTGCACCAGCGGCTTGTTCACAATGGGCAGCATTTCCTTGGGCATGGCCTTGGTCGCAGGGAGAAAACGAGTGCCATAGCCGGCTGCCGGAAACAGACATTTGGTGATCATGGGAGTCCTTTGATCTGTACGTGAAGGCAAAACGAACGGCGGTCTATCCAGCCGCTTGTCGCATACAATGCCCGAAGCGCGCGACGCTGGAAATAGCCAGGCATGGGCGCTCTGTGGACGTGCGGATACGACTCCAGGATTGCCTTCCGGTTCTGCGCAAAGCCGCAAAGAACTGCTATCGTCCAAAGTTTGGAACCAGCGTCACGACTCCGCGGATAGATCTCGACATGAAGAAATGGATGCTCCCGTTGCTGTGTGTTTCCCTCGCCGGCTGCTCCCTGGGCGGTCACCACGAGGCAGCGGAAACGCGGCCACTGAGCGCGGAACAGACCACCCTGCTGCGCCAGAACGACCTGTTGCAGGCCAAGCTGCTGGTCCTGGGTGGCAGTGAGGAACAGCTCAAGCTCGCGGATGCCCTGCTCCTGCGCAATGGCGGCACCAGCGCCGATGGCGAGGTGGAATTCTATCGGGCGGTGATCGCCATCAAGCAGGGTCCGCAGACCGACGATGTCCTGGAATTGCTGAACGCCTCCGCCGATCATCGCTATCCGCTGGCCTATGCCCTGCTCTATCGCATGTACACCGATCCCTTCCTGGTGCCCGAGGCGGATCCGATCCAGGCGCAGACCTACAAGAGCGCCTATGGCGAGCTGGCGGTGGCCAAGAGCGGCTACCCGTCCTTCGACAAGGCCCTGGAAGTCACCCGCCAGCTGGCGCCCTGAATCCGCCCCTCTAGCCGGCCGCTTTTGCGGCCGTTCACAGTCTGGCACTGGCGAATGAGCAGCCGTTGACCTTTCCTTCAGGTGAATGATGTCAATTGGCCGCACGACGGTAGCATCGAACCCCTACCGTCCGCCGCCCAGAGCCATTCCCATGTCCTCGCTTGGCAAGCTGTCACCCGATATCGTTGCCGTCCGCACCGTGACGCAGCGGCTCGTCCTGCTGCTGATCGGGTTCTTCGCGCTGGCCATCCTGCTGACGCGGCTGCCGACCTTCATCAACGCCGCCAGTGGCGAGACCTGGCAGATCCGCGGTGGCCAGATCCCGCTGATGCAGTATCCCGCCATGCCGGAACGCAGCCTGGTCGCCAACCGCCAGCTGATCGTCATGCTCAATCCGGGCGACCGCATCCTGGTCCTGGACAGCGCGCCCTTTCGCCCCTGGAAGAAGGTCATGCTGATCGGCGAAGACAGCCGCATCGGCTGGATTCGCGTCACCCCGGCCCTGGGCGCGATCCGTCTGGAATGACACCGGCCCCGGACCGCGACGACAGCAGTCGCATGACCCGGGTGTCATGCCAGCGATACCAGCGCTCATGGCCCAGCCGCTGCGCCTGCCGATGTTCCGGATGGGCACCCCAGGCCGCGACCGCCGCCTGGTCGGTCCAATAGGACAGGGTGATGCCCCGGCCGTCGGCGTCTCGTACCGACTCCATGCCGAGAAAGCCTGGTTGCGCCTGCGCCAACTCCACCATGCGCGCGGCCATCCGCTCATAGTCGGGGTCCTCGTCCGCGCGCTGCGAGATGAAGGCGATCACCACGCAATCCTCGGACAGCTTTAGCCGACTCATGCCCTTAGGCTCCGCGTCACGACCACCGCCTCCAGCCAGGCACGTACCGCCGCGGGGACCCGACCGGCCAGCGCCTCCCGCTCGGGCTGATAGAGGGTGCCGAAATAACAGGGATGGCTTGCCAGTTCGAAGGCGACGGGTAGCCCTTCTTCATCCCAGGCGAGGACGCGCCAGCCGGCGGCGAGCAAGGTCGGCAGATAGGCGGGATTTACCCCGAAGCGACAGCGATAGGTGGCCTCGCCCCGTTCGGCGCCGGCCGCCTCCGCCAGACGCGAACCCGGCAGCAGCCGGAGTTGATTCTGCACCTCGATGCGGGCGCAGCTCAGGGGCGTGAGCACCGCGCGGGTGGCCAATGGATCGTCTTCACCGTGGGCGGCGTCCGTCCAGCCCAGCACGGACTGGACGTATTCCAGGAGCGCGTACTGCAGCCCGCCACAGGTCCCCAGAAAGGGAATCCGCTGTTCGCGGGCCGTGCGCAGGGTCGCCAGCACCCCTTCGCGATGGCGATAGGGACTGCCGGGCACGCACCAGAGGCCGTCGCAGTGGGCAAGGGCGCCATCGGCTTCTACAGTCGGCAACCAGCGGGATCTCAGCGTGACACCTAGCGCCATGGCCGTCAGCGCCAGGGCCTGGGGGATGGCCTGGTGGGCAATGATGGATGCATCCTGGTCACCCAGAAGCACGATTTCATACGACGTCATGACGGACACCTGCAGGCGTGGAAGGTCCGACCGACTCTAGGCCTTCCGCGCCGCGGTTTTAATAGGCGTCGTGGACAGCAGCCCTTGCGCCCCTGCCCTGTCGGTCACGGCCGCCTTTCGCCAGGCGCAAGGAAACGCCTGGTACAGCAGCTGTACCGGGCGTTGGAGACCATGCGATCAGGGCGCCGGATTGGGCTGGTCGACGTGGATGGCTTCGATGGCGGCGAGGGTTTCCTGGTCCAGCACCAGCTCGCTGCTCGCCAGGTTGCTTTCCAGCTGGGCAAGCGAGGTGGCGCCGATGATGTTGCTGGTCACGAAGGGCCGGCTGGTGACGAAGGCCAGGGCCATCTGCGCCGGATCCAGACCGCGTTCCCGGGCCAGCTCGACATAGGCCTGGGCGGCGCGCTGCGTCTGCGGATTGCTGTAGCGCTGGAAGCGTTCGAACAGCGTCAGGCGCGCGCCCTCCGGACGCGCGCCCTGCAGGTACTTGCCCGCCAGCACGCCAAAGGCCAGTGGCGAATAGGCCAGCAAGCCCACCTGCTCGCGGATGGCCTGCTCGGCCAGACCCACCTCGAAGCTGCGATTGAGCAGGTTGTAGGGATTCTGGATGGAGACCACCCGCGGCCAGCCACGGGTCTCGCTGAGGTGCAGGAATTGCTGCACGCCCCAGGGCGTTTCGTTGGACAGCCCGACATGGCGGACCTTGCCCGCACGGACCAGGCCGTCGAGCGCCTCCAGGGTTTCCTCCAGCGGTGTGAAGGCCGCCTCACTGTGCTCATAGCCCAGCTGACCGAAGTAATTGGTGCGGCGATCCGGCCAGTGCAGCTGATAAAGATCCAGATAGTCGGTGTTCAGACGCTGCAGGCTGGCATCCAGCGCCGCGGTGAGATTGGCCTTGGTAAAGGCCAGCCCGCCATTGCGGATATAGTCCATGTCGCGCCCGGGACCGGCTGCCTTGCTGGCCAGTATCCAGTCGGCACGATCGCCATGCTGGCGGAAGTAGTTGCCGATGATGGTCTCGGTACGGGTGTAGGTCTCGGCGCGCGGCGGCACCGGATACATCTCCGCCGTGTCGATGAAGTTGACCCCGGCGGCCTTGGCGGCGCGCAGTTGCTCGAAGGCCTCGGCCTCGGTGTTCTGCTCACCCCAGGTCATGGTGCCCAGCGCGATGGCGCTGACCTGGAGGTCGGTACGACCCAGCGATCGAAAGTGCATCTGGAAGCTCTCTGTCGGTGCGAAAGTCGTACAAGTTAGCAGGCGGCTGCCTGGTCTGCCCATCGGTCCGATGAGGCTGCCGATCCGACGCCGACCGGTGCGACCTCGCCAGGTACCCCGCATATCCGTAGAATGTCGCCCCGCCTCCGCGCCCTGGGTTCCCTCACCCCAGGTAACCAAAAAAGGACTGCCCATGTCTGCTTTGCTTGCCACCCCGCAGCGTGCCCTCGTGGCCGCGCTCGTCGCTTTCCACATCCTCATCATCATCGCCAGCAACTACCTGGTGCAATTGCCGCTGCAGCTGTTCGGCTGGCACACCACCTGGGGTGCCTTCAGCTTCCCCTTCATCTTCCTGGCCACCGACCTCACCGTGCGGGTGATGGGCAAGGCGGCGGCGCGGCAGGTCATCGCCCGGGTGATGCTGCCGGCGCTGGTGGTCTCCTATGGGGTTTCCGTGCTGTTCCAGGACGGCAGCTTCCAGGGCTGGACGGCGCTGGCCGCCCTCAATGTCTTCGTCCTGCGCATCTCCCTGGCGAGCTTCTGCGCCTATGTGCTCGGGCAACTGCTCGACATCCAGGTGTTCGACCGCCTGCGGCGCTCGCGCCACTGGTGGCTCGCGCCGACGGTCTCGACCCTATTCGGCAACGCCCTCGACACCCTGGCGTTCTTCTCCATCGCCTTCTGGCGCAGCGACAATCCCTTCATGGCCAGCCACTGGCCGGAGATCGCCTTGGTCGACTACGGGGTCAAGCTGACGGTTAGCCTGCTGCTCTTCGTGCCGCTCTACGGCGTGCTGCTGCGCTCCCTGGCACCCCAGGCCTGGGCACGGCGCCCGGACCTCGCCTGAGCGCAGGATTGCTGCCAGGCGCGGCTTGCCCCTAGAGTGAAGCTCCTTTCACTGCCCCGGGTTCCGCCATGCTCGCCACCGCCCTCGCCCGCTTTCCGCGCCTGACGCTGCAATCCTCGGCGACCCCGCTGGAGCTCCTGCCGCGACTGTCGGCGGAGCTGGGCCGACCGGTCTACTGCAAGCGCGACGACACCACCAGCCTGGCCCTGGGCGGCAACAAGGTACGCAAGCTGGAGTATTTGGTCGCCGCGGCCCTGGCCGATGGCGCCGACACCCTGGTGACCGCTGGCGCCATCCAGTCCAATCACGTGCGCCAGACTGCAGCCGTCGCCGCGCAACAGGGCCTGGGTTGCGTCGCCCTGCTGGAAAATCCCATCGCCACCGCGGACCCCGGCTACCTGCACGGCGGCAACCGCCTCCTGCTCGAACTCTTCGGCGCCGAGGTCAGCGCCGTCGCCGCCCTCGATGATCCGGTCAGCCAGCTGGAAACCGCAGCCGAGCGCCTGCGCCAGCAAGGGCGCAAGCCCTGGGTGATTCCCATTGGCGGCTCCAGCGCCCTGGGCGCCCTCGGCTACGTCCGTGCCGGCCTGGAACTCGACGCTCAGCTGCACGAACTGCAGCTGCAACCCGCAGCCGTCATCCTCGCCTCCGGCAGTGCCGGCACCCAGGCCGGTCTGGACCTGGCCTTCCACCAGCTGCGACCGGAGCTGCCAGTGATCGGGGTCACCGTCTCCCGCACCGAGGCCGAACAGCTGCCCAAGGTCGCCCTGCTGCGGCAACAGCTGGCCGGGCTGTTGGGCGTCGCCCTGCCTGAGGATCCGCCGCAGCTGCGTGATGGCTATTTCGGTCCCTGCTATGGCGAACCCAATCCCGGCACCCTGGCAGCCATCCGCCGCCTAGGGCGGCTGGAAGGTCTGGTCCTGGATCCGGTCTACACCGGCAAGGCCATGGCCGGCCTGCTGGACATGGTAGCCACCGGTGCGCTGCCGCCCGGTCCCCTGGTATTTCTGCACACCGGCGGCGCCCCGGGCACCTTCGCCTATGGCGACTGGTTGGCCTGATCGGCTAGCCAAGTCCCTGGGCGATGGCATAACGTCAGCAGTTTTCGGACTTGGGATGTCAGAACAGACACCCCCATAGTGGCGCACCCTCATAACCTCAAGGATTTCCTCCATGCGCAAAGCTCTCCCCCAGCGTCTGTTCCGTAGCGCCGCCCTGCTGCTCGCCCTGGGCCTGGCCCACCAGGCCACCGCCCAGGCCGAAGACCTCCTGCAGACCGTCAAGCAGCGCGGCGAACTGATCGTCGGCCTGGAAGGCACCTATCCGCCCTTCAGCTTCCAGAACGAACAGGGTCAGCTGACCGGCTTCGAGGTGGACTTCGCCAAGGCGCTGGCCAAGGAACTGGGCGTCGACGCCAAGATCCAGCCCGGCAAGTGGGATGGCCTGCTGGCCGCCCTGGAATCCCGGCGCCTGGACGTGGTGATCAACCAGGTCACCATCAGCGAGGAGCGCAAGAAGAAATACGATTTCTCCACCCCCTATACCGTCTCCGGCATCCAGGCGCTGGTGCGCAAGGACGATGTGGACAGCATCAAGACTGCCGCCGACCTCGCCGGCAAGAAGGTCGGCGTCGGCCTGGGTACCAACTACGAGCAGTGGCTGCGCCAGAACGTACCCAAGGCGGACGTGCGCACCTACGAAGACGATCCGACCAAGTACCAGGATCTGCGCGTCGGCCGCATCGATGCCATCCTCGTCGACCGCCTGGCCGCCCTGGAATTGCTGTCCAAGACCAAGGACAAGCTGGCCCTGGCCGGTGAGCCTTTCAGCCGCCAGGAATCGGGCATCGCCGAGCGCAAGGGCGATCCGGAATTCCATGCCGCAGTCGACCAGGCCATCGCCAAGCTGCGCGCCGACGGCACCCTGGCCAAGATCTCCGAGAAGTGGTTCAAGGCTGACGTCACCCAATGAGCGACACGCTACAGCTCCTGCTCGATTCGCTGCCCTTCCTGCTGAAGGGCGCGATCTGGACAGTGGTCCTGAGCCTCGGCGGCATGTTCTTCGGACTGCTGCTAGGCTTCGGCCTGGCCCTGCTGCGCCGCTCCCGGAGTCTGCCGCTGCGTAGCCTGGCGCGGCTGTACATCTCGTTTTTTCGGGGTACGCCACTGCTGGTGCAGCTGTTCGTCATCTACTACGGCCTGCCCGAACTCGGCCTCCAGCTCGATCCACTGCCGGCGGCGCTGATCGGCTTTTCGCTGAACATGGCCGCCTACACCGCGGAGATCATCCGCTCAGCCATCGGCGCCATCGACCGCGGCCAGTGGGAAGCCGCCGCCAGCATCGGCATGACGCCCCTGCAGACCCTGAGGCGCGCCATCCTGCCCCAGGCGCTGCGGATCGCCCTGCCACCGCTGGGCAACAGCTTCATCTCGCTGGTCAAGGACACCTCGCTGGCAGCCACCATCCAGGTGCCTGAGCTGTTCCGCCAGGCCCAGCTGATCACTGCCCGCACCTTCGAGATCTTCAGTATGTACCTGGCCGCAGCGCTGCTCTACTGGGTGCTGGCCAGCCTGCTGTCCACCCTGCAGAATCGCCTGGAGCGACACTACGGGCGTCACATCAACGAGCGAGGCCCGTCATGATCGAGGTGCAGGGGCTGTCCAAGTCCTTTCAACAGCAGACCGTGCTCCAGGCCATCGACCTCCAGGTGGCCCAGGGCGAGGTGGTCGCCATCATCGGCCCCAGCGGCTCGGGCAAGACCACCCTGCTGCGCTGCCTCAATCTGCTGGAGACCCCGGACGCCGGCAGTATCCGCCTGGGTGAGCTGCGTATCGATGCCAGCCGGCCGCTCAAGGCCCAGCAGGGCACCCTTCGCCAGTTGCGCCAGAGCATGGGTTTCGTCTTCCAGAACTTCAATCTGTTTCCCCATCGCACCGCGCTGGAGAACGTGATCGAAGGGCCCATCATCGTCCAGGGCGAAGCCCGCGAGACCGCCAGCGCCCGCGGTCGCGAGCTGTTGGCCAAGGTCGGGCTGGCCGATAAGGCGGATACCTATCCCGGGCAGCTGTCGGGTGGCCAGCAGCAGCGGGTCGCCATCGCCCGGGCGCTGGCCATGCGGCCCCAGGCCATCCTCTTCGACGAACCCACCTCAGCGCTGGATCCCGAGCGGGTCGGCGAGGTGCTGGAGACGATCCGCGGGCTGGCCCAGGAAGGTCGTACCCTGGTGATCGTCACCCACGAGATGGCCTTCGCCCGCGACGTCGCCCACCGGGTGCTGTTCATGGACGCTGGTCGCATCGTCGAACAAGGCCCGGCGGCCGAGATGTTCAATCGGCCGCGTGAAGACCGCACCCGGCGCTTCCTGGCCAAGTTCGTTCGCGACAGCGCCGCCGACTACTCCTGAGCCAGACCGGCACAGCCCTGCAGGCTGGCCTGGCTGACGTTGCTGTTGGCCGGCACGCCATGGGTCAGCCAGACGTTGCCGCCAATGGTCGAACCCTGGCCGATGGTGATGCGCCCGAGGATGGTCGCCCCGGCATAGATCACCACGTCGTCCTCGACGATGGGATGGCGCGGGTGGCCCTTCTTGAGATTGCCCTCGGCATCGGCCGGGAAGCGCTTGGCGCCCAGGGTCACGGCCTGATAGATGCGCACCCGGTCGCCGATGATGCAGGTCTCGCCGATCACCACGCCGGTGCCATGATCGATGAAAAAGCCTTCGCCGATCTGGGCGCCCGGATGGATGTCGATCCCGGTCGCCGAATGCGCCCGCTCGCTGACCATCCGCGCCAGCAGCGGCAGGCCGCTGCGATAGAAGTGATGGGCGATGCGGTGATGGATCATGGCGTAGATGCCCGGATAGCACAGCAGCACCTCGTCCACGCTGCGGGCAGCGGGATCGCCCTGGTAGGCGGCGATCACGTCGGTATCCAGCAGGCGGCGCAGATCAGGCAGTGCCAGGGCAAAGGCCTGCACCAGCCGGCGCGCCTCATCGGCGCGATTGACGCCGTTCTCGCCACGCTGCTTGGCGAAATAATCCAGCTCCAGCTTCGCCTGGATCACCAGCGCATTGAGCGCTCGCTCCAGCTCGAAGCCGACATAGAAGTCCTCGCTTTCCTGGCGCAACTGATCCGGCCCGAGGCGCAGCGGAAAGAGCGCCCCGCTGAGGGATTCGATCACGCTGGCCATGACGCTGCGCGACGGCAGCTCGCGGCCACTGAATTCGCGAAAACGTCCGTGGGTCTCGCGCCATTGGCTGCGCGCCTCATGCAGTTCACCGACGATGCGCCCTAGTTGCCAGTCGTTGCCGCCCGTGGATTGCCCGCTAAGTTCGCTCATAAGTCATCTATCCAGTTGCCAGGCTGCCGAGGATAAAGTATCCGCTGGTCCCTGACAGCCCACGTCGCGCCAGGCGCGCTAAGCTGTCGTCCTTTGCCCATCAAGGAGCGCCACCCATGATCGCTTCCCCGCTGGTCACCGCCGCCTGGCTGCACGAGCAACTCGGTCGCCCGGACCTGCTGATCCTCGATGCCAGTCTCTATCTGCCCAATGAACCCCAGGTCGCCGACGAGACCTATCGGCAGCAGCACATCCCCGGCGCCCTGCGCTTCGATATCGAACACTTCTCCGACCCGGACACCGCGCTGCCGCACATGGTCCCCAGCGCCGGACGCTTCGCCCGCCTGGCCGGCGAACTGGGCGTCACCCCGGAGACCACCCTGGTCGTCTACGACCAGAAAGGCCTCTTCTCCGCCGCCCGGGCCTGGTGGCTGTTCCGCCTGTTCGGCCATGACCAGGTGCTGGTGCTCGATGGCGGCCTGCCGCTCTGGCGTAGACAGGGCCTGCCGCTGGAGGCCGGTGAAAACCTGCCCAGCCCGCAACCACCCTACCCCGTCATCTTCAACAACCGCCTGCTCTGCGGCCTTGGCGATGTGCAGACCGCGCTCAGCGTGGGCCAGACCCAGGTGCTCGACGCGCGCGGCGCCAAGCGCTTCACCGGCGAGATCGCCGAGCCGCGCCCGGGCGTCGCCTCCGGTCATATGCCCGGCAGCCAGAACCTGCCCTACGACAGCCTGTTGACCGAAGACGGCACCCTGTTGCCTCCCCAGGAGTTGCGCCAGCGCTTCCAGGCCCTGGGTATCGATGGCCTGCATCCGGTGATCACCAGCTGCGGCAGTGGAGTCACCGCCACGGTGCTGCTGCTCGCCCTCAGTGTCGCCGGCTTTCCGGATGGCCGACTCTATGACGGCTCCTGGAGCGAATGGGGTCAGCATCCCGCCACGATCAAGGCCCTGGGCGCTGCCTGAGGTTTGGCTAAGATACTGATTTCCCTCGTAACCTGTAGTATCCGATAGAGGCGCCTAATCGCCAGCATCGCCTTTAACAATGAGGTGAATCGTCAAAATGCGATTAGTATGCGTCCTATCGATTTCAACCCTGACTTAAACCCATCAAGGAGTCATCAATGTCCCTGATCAACACCGAAGTGAAGCCTTTCACCGCGACCGCCTACCACAATGGCAAATTCGTCCAGGTGACCGAGGCCGATCTGAAGGGCAAGTGGTCCGCCTTCGTGTTCTACCCGGCCGACTTCACCTTCGTGTGCCCCACCGAGCTGGAAGACCTTGCTGACCTGTACCCCGAGTTCCAGAAGCTGGGCGTAGAGATCTATGGCGTGTCCTGCGACACCCACTTCGCCCACAAGGCCTGGCACGACACCTCGGAAGCCATCAAGAAGGTCAACTACCCGCTGGTAGGCGATCCCACCGCTCGCCTGGCCCGCAACTTCGAAGTGCTGATCGAAGAAGAAGGCCTGGCCCTGCGTGGCACCTTCCTGATCAACCCGGAAGGTCAGATCAAGCTGTGCGAAATCCACGACAACGGTATCGGCCGTGATGCCAGCGAACTGCTGCGCAAGGTCCGCGCCGCCCAGTACGTCGCCAACCACCCGGGCGAAGTCTGCCCGGCCAAGTGGAAAGAAGGCGAAGCGACCCTGACCCCCTCTCTGGACCTGGTCGGCAAGATCTAACGCCCGCCTGATCTAGCCCGAGCGCCCGGGCGCCTTGCCCGCGCGCTCTTTTTTTGCCCATTTTTTACGGAAGCCACGTCGCCATGTTGGACGCAAATCTAAAAGCCCAGCTCAAGACCTACCTCGAACGCGTCACGCGCCCCATCGAGATCGTCGCGTCCCTCGACGATGGCGCGAAGTCCCGTGAAATGCATAGCCTGCTGCAGGATATCGCCAGCCTGTCCGATCAGGTCAGCCTCAGCACCGACGGCAGCGATGAGCGTCGTCCCTCCTTCGCCCTGCTGACCCCCGGTCAGAACATCGACCTGCGCTTCGCCGGTCTGCCCATGGGCCACGAATTCACGTCCCTGGTCCTCGCCCTGCTCCAGGTTGGCGGTCATCCGTCCAAGGCCAGCCAGGACGTCATCGAGCAGGTCAAGGCCCTAGACGGCGACTACCAGTTCGAAACCTATTTTTCCCTGTCCTGCCAGAACTGCCCGGACGTGGTGCAAGCCCTGAATCTCATGGCCGTGCTCAATCCCCGGGTCAAGCACGTCGCCGTCGACGGCGCCCTGTTCCAGGACGAAGTCGAGCGCCGCCGGATCATGGCCGTGCCCAGCGTCTACCTGAACGGCGAACCCTTCGGCCAGGGCCGCATGGGCCTGGAAGAGATCGTCGCCAAGCTCGACACCGGCGCCGCCGCCCGCTCCGCCGACAAGCTCAAGGCCAAGGACGCCTTCGACGTCCTGGTCATTGGTGGCGGCCCCGCTGGTGCTGCAGCTGCCGTCTATGCCGCGCGCAAGGGCATCCGCACCGGCGTCGCCGCCGAGCGCTTTGGAGGCCAGGTGCTGGACACCCTCGCCATCGAGAACTTCATCTCCATCAAGGAGACCGAAGGCCCGAAGCTGGCCATGGCGCTCGAAGAGCACGTCAAGCAGTACGAAGTCGACATCATGAACCTGCAGCGCGCCGAGCAGCTGATTCCGGCCCACGAAGCCGGCGGTCTGCACGAAGTACGCTTCGCCGATGGTGGCTCGCTCAAGGCCAAGACGCTGATCCTTGCCACCGGTGCCCGCTGGCGTGAGATGAATGTGCCGGGCGAGCAGGAATACCGTAACCGCGGCGTAGCCTACTGCCCACACTGCGACGGCCCCCTGTTCAAGGGCAAGCGCGTCGCCGTGGTCGGCGGCGGCAACTCGGGAGTCGAGGCAGCCATCGACCTCGCCGGCATCGTCGCCCAGGTGACCCTGATCGAGTACGACGGTCAGCTGCGTGCCGACGCCGTGCTGCAGCGCAAGCTGTTCAGCCTGCCCAACGTGACCGTCATCACCAGTGCGCTCACCAGTGAAGTCAAGGGTGATGGCCAGAAGGTCAACGGCCTGGTCTACAAGGACCGCAATTCCAGCGAGTTCCACCACATCGACCTGGAAGGCGTCTTCGTGCAGATCGGCCTGGTACCCAACACCGACTGGCTCAAGGGCACCGTGGAGCTGTCGCCACGTGGCGAGATCGAAGTGGACGCGCGCTGCCAGACCTCCCTGCCCGGCGTGTTCGCGGCGGGCGATGTCACCACCGTGCCCTACAAGCAGATCATCATCGCCCTGGGCGAAGGCGCCAAGGCCTCCCTGGCCGCCTTCGATCACCTGATCCGCACCAGCGCCTGATCGATCTGACGCTCCACTCCAAGCCCGACATCTGTCGGGCTTTTTTTCGTCTGGTGATTTTTGCCAAGGCGTTGGCATGGTTCTCGCTGCAACCTAACCAGGCGTCATAAAGATGGGCACGAACGGTCTAGGAGTTCTTACCGGACTTTCGTTAGGATCTTGGTGTCGGGTCCCTAGACCTGGCAGCTCCAGCGGTAGAGGACCAGGCAACATATGCACAGACAGATTTCTTCCAGCATCCACGACTCCTATCCCCCCAAGCTGGCGCCCGCCACCCCGCTCACCCATCCGGAACTCGTAGCCTCTCTGGAGGCCACCCTGGCCCAACGCCAACCCGGTCCGGTGTGGCTGTTCGCCTACGGCTCGCTGATCTGGCGCCCCGAGTGCCCCGCGGTCGACGTTCGCCGGGCGCGGGTGCACGGATATCATCGCGGTCTCTATCTCTGGTCGCAGCTGCATCGCGGCACCCCCGACCAACCCGGCCTGGTACTGGGCCTGGATCGCGGCGGCTCCTGCTCGGGCTTCGCCTACCAGTTGCCGGAGGATCAACTGGACGACCATCTGCTGGCCCTCTGGAAACGCGAAATGCCGGATGGCTCCTACCGTCCTCGCTGGCTGCAATGCCACCTGGAAGACGGTAGCAAGGTCCAGGCGCTCGGCTTCGTGCTGAAACGCAATCTGCCCTGCTATGCCGGCAGCCTGCCCGACGACATCCTCAATCGCGTCCTGACCGAAGCCTGCGGTCATTTCGGCACCACCCTGGAGTACGTCGAACGCACCATCACGGCGCTCAGGGCTCACGCCATGCCCGATCGCAACCTGGAAGCCCTGCTGCAGCGCTATCGCAGCGCACCGCTGCTGGAGGCCATGCAGGGATGAAGCAACGCCAGATCAATCCAAGCAAGCTGCTGCTCAGCAAATGGACGGCCGTCCAGCCACGCGGACGGCAGAAGCATTTCATCGTGACCCGAGTGCATCCCCCGGAAGTCGAGACCGACCCCATCTCGCAGATAGATATACAAGCCGTTCTCACTCGTCGTACCTGGACGCTGGACTGGCACGAGTTGCAGGATGCAGAATGCTGGCTGCAAGGCTGGCAATAAAACTCCGAAAGCAGGGCCGGAATTTTGCGACTAGCATCGCGATATGACGGCACGTTTCTGCAAAGGTGAAACCCTGTAGCAGCCAATGCTGTCACAGTGCCACCTTTGAACAGGAAGCTCTTCCGGATGACCCTCTATGTCGAACTCGCCAGCGCCTTCAACACCCTGAAAGGCGGATTCGAACCCCTGCGCTGCGTGATCTCCACGCGAGATCAACGTGCCTACGATGTCGAGGTCTTCTCTCGTAGCGGTCAGTCGGTACTTAATCGCCCCATCGCCCGCACCGAATTGCTCGACGCTGCCATGCTCGAAGCCTTCATTCTCGACAGCCGTTCTCGAATCGAACGCGACGCGGATGAAACCCCCTACTGGACGATTCCCGCCTAAACGAAAAAGGCCACTCACGCACGAGTGGCCTTTTCATTTGGATGGTGCCCGAGGCCGGAATCGAACCGGCACGACCGTTAGGTCGAGGGATTTTAAGTCCCTTGTGTCTACCAGTTTCACCACTCGGGCAGAACCGAATCCGCAGACGACCGGATTCGTAGACCTGATCCAGTATTCACACATCCCTGGATGATGAAAAGCCCCGTAGACCAGAGATCTACGGGGCTCTCAATAGTGGAGGCCGAGGTCGGAATCGAACCGGCGTACA
>NZ_WHOV01000057.1:0-4111 GCF_009765395.1 Pseudomonas sp. BAV 4579
CAAGACCGCCTTCACCTCCAACACCCATGACCAGCTCAGCGCCACCAGCGTGCCCATGCTGGAGCCCGCCCATGTGGTGGGCCTACCCAAGGGCCAGTGCTACGCGCTGATCGAGGGCGGCAATCTGTGGAAGGTGCGGATGCCGCTGCCCGCAGTGGATCCTGATGAGGCGATGCCCAAGGACCTGCAGGAGCTAGCCGAGAAGATGCGCAAGACCTACCAGGTGGGTCAGGCCACCGGCAGTGAGTGGTGGGAGGCCCCGGGCCAGCGCCGGGTGGCAGATGACCTGCCCCTGGACCTGCAGGACGACTTCCGGCAGATGGCCCAAGGCGTCGCTGACGAAGGAGACGCGGCATGACCCGCGACCTCGATCACGCCCGCCTCGTCGCTCTGGGCGCCGCCTGGTTGCGCCGGAAGGGCTTTCCCCTCGTCGCCACCGAGCTGCGCTGCTTTGGCTCACGCGAGCAGCCGGATGTGCTGGGCTTTCGCAGCAACTGCTCGACGTTGATCGAAGTGAAGATTAGCCGAGCCGACTTCCTGGCCGATCGCAACAAGCCCGAGCGCGCCGCCGGCGGCCTGGGGCTCTACCGCTTCTACCTCTGTCCCAAGGGGCTGCTGCAGGCGGCGGATCTCCCGTCGGGCTGGGGTCTGTTGGTGGCCACCGGCCGCCAGGTGACCGAGGTCGTGAGACCACGCGGCAACCTCTGGCCGCCGGCAGGGCGAGCAGGAGACACCGAGTGGGAAGCCTTCCAGCATCAGCCGGATCTCGCCGCCGAGCGCCAGGCTCTCTTCTCCATTGCCCGGCGCGCCAGCGCCGCTCCTCGAGGACGCCGCTAATGGCCGACGTCGCCCAGCGCGCTCAGCAACAGCAGGTCAAAGAGCAGACCTTTATCGGGTCGGTGCTCAGCTTCCCCTTCCACTTCATCGGCGTGATGTTCCTTTCCCTGGGCGGCGCCATCCTGGTGGACTGGCTCTGCCTGTATTTCTTCTGGCCAGAGGCTGGCTGGCACCATGCCAAGGGCATGCTCGATCACGAGCTGAGTTGGCTGTCACAGGGCTTTCTCTCCAGCGTTGTGGTCCAGGAGCCCGGGCGCACGGCGACCTGGTTGGTGGGGCTGCTCTATGACTGGCTGTTCGTAAAGACTGGCCTGGTCCAGTGGCTGACCGGGATGCAGCAGCTGGCCGCTGCCGGCCCGCGGAGCGAGCTCGATGTACGCTACCTAGCCGCGCAGAGTGTCACGACGGTGCAGACCTACGGTCTGTCGGCTCTCTTCACAATCCTGGTGTTCTGCGTGCGCCTGGTGATCCTGGTCTTGGCGGTACCGCTCTTCGCCATGGCCGCCCTGGTCGGTTTCATCGACGGCCTGGTGCGGCGGGACATCCGCAAGTTCAGCGCGGGCCGCGAGTCCAGCTACTTCTACCACAAGGCCCGCAGCACCATGCTGCCGCTGGCCCTGTTGCCCTGGTCGCTGTACCTCGCCTTGCCGTTCAGCGTGAGCCCGCTCCTGGTGCTGCTGCCGTGTGCGGCCCTGCTGGCCCTATCGGTGAACCTCACGACCGCCTCGTTCAAGAAGTACCTGTAGACCTAATCCTATCGATCAGCCGCTACTCCGCAAAAGGGCGCTGCCAGAAACCACACAAGCATGAAGGGGTGGTATTGGCTGCCACCATAGGTCAGCAACCAGCCGTCTCAGCCACCTTGACCAAGACTAAAGTCTAAGTAACGCCGGCCGATAGGGGACATACGAGCCCGAATGGCCTGGGACTTCGCGCTGCAAACTCAGCTACGCCAAAGCGCACGCTGCTACGCGCAAAGAATGGCTGCAATGCTAATCACATCACACGAAGGTCTTTTTATGAACTGGTTCGTTAACGCCAAGCTTGCGGTCAAATTGCTTGTCGCCTTTGTAGCTTGTGCTTGCATAACCTTGTTGGTGGGCCTTCTTGGTAGTGACGGCATAGCCAGTCTAGCCGACGCTCTAAAGCTGACTTTTTCCAACAATCTGGTATCGGTTAGCCAAACTAATGTCACTGCTACCTATGCTGTTGCCCAGAACCGCGATCTATACCGCTTGGTCTCCCTCACTGCTGTGGGTGCTGATGCCGGGGAGCTGGAACAGGTGCGTCAGAACCTGAAGAACGACCAGTTGGCCAGTGAAAAAGCGTTCGCCATCTACCGGGCTACCCCTTTGGAAGATGACGAGCGCCTGGCCGGCGACCAAATGGAAAAGGATTGGCCGCTGTATCAAGCAAGCCTCCAGCGTACCCTAGCCGCCTTAAACAAAGGTGACCTCGGTCAAGTGCGCGATCTGCTCAAGGGAGACGTCCAGACTCAGTATGAACGCGTGCTGGATGAGCTTAAAGTAATGGTTGATTCCAACAATCGCCAGATCAAAGAAGGCGCAGCCGCTGCTGACGAAAGCGTTTATCGAGCCAATCTCTGGCTATATTCTGGTATTGCAGCAGCCTTCCTGATTGCCATTGCTCTAGGTCTTGTAATTACCCGCTCCATTGCTCGCCCGCTTGGCGAGGCAGTAGCCAGTGCACGGCGGGTCGCTGGTGGCGATCTCACCCAAACCATCGTTAATCAGCGTCGTGATGAGCCAGGCCAACTGCTCGATGCTCTAGCCGGCATGCAGGCCAATCTTCGTTCCACACTGCAAGAGATCGCCAGCGCTTCGGATCAGCTTGCCTCCGCCGCAGAAGAACTCAGTGCCGTAACGGACGAAAGCTCGCAGGGCCTGGTTCGACAAAACGACGAGATCCAGCAAGCTGCGACTGCGGTGAATCAGATGACTAGCGCTGTTGAGGAAGTTGCCCGCAACGCCACCTCTACCTCAGCCGCCTCTCGGGATACCAGCCAGGAGGCGGAGACTGGTCGCAGCCAAGTCCAGCAGGCAGTGAGTGCTATTGATGCCATGGCCAACGAACTAGGTAGCTCGAGCCAGACAGTGCAACAGTTGGCTGACCAAGTCCGCGACATAGGCAAAGTCGTCGACGTGATCCGCAGCATTGCCGAACAGACTAACTTGCTCGCGCTCAATGCTGCTATCGAAGCCGCTCGCGCTGGCGAGCAAGGCCGCGGCTTCGCTGTAGTCGCCGATGAAGTCCGCGCCCTGGCAGCTCGCACTCAAGCATCCACCGGCGAGATTGAAAGTATGATCGGCGGAGTACAGCAAACGGCCGATCGAGCAGTTCGCGCCATGGATAGTAGCCAGGCGCGCGCCCAAGACACTCAGCACCTGGCCAAGGAGGCCGACCAGGCTTTAGCGCGGATCAATGAAGCCGTCGCTGGCATCAACGAACGCAATCTAGTGATCGCAAGCGCGGCCGAGGAGCAGGCGCAGGTGGCACGTGAGGTGGACCGCAACCTGAGCAATATCCAGGACCTCTCCACCCAAACTGCGGCAGGTGCTAATCAAACGAGCGCATCAAGCCAGGACCTATCGCGCTTGGCAACTTCCTTTAACCAGATGGTTGCCCGTTTCCATCTCTAAAACTCTCACGGCTACACGTGCCCGCCTATTGGCGCGCACGTGTAGTGCGCTTAGCAGCATGGGCCGCTTGCGCAATTCGGCCTCATAAGACTCATAAAGCCTACCGCTTCAGCTGCGACTTCTGTCCTTAAGCGCACACTGTCAAGCCAGCCAGACTCAATGCATAGGTTTGCAACCTTTGGTAGTTGAGATACGGTTTCTGGCTTACTCCGCGCGCTCCTCTCTGCATGCTTTGTAGGTGTTGTTTAAACCTAGGAGCCACCATGCAATGGACCCCCGAGCAAGCCCCCGTCATCGCGTCGGATGCGCGCAAATTGCTGATTCAGGCTTTCGCCGGCACTGGCAAGACCACCACCCTGGTGGGCTACGCCAGCTCCCATGCGGACGTGCAGATGCTCTACCTCTGCTACAACAAGTCGGTGGAGATGGCGGCGAAGAATCGCTTTCCGCGCAACGTCACCTGCAAGACCGCCCACGGCCTGGCCTATGCCGGCTATGGCACTCAGTACCAGCACAAGCACAAGCAGGCCGGCAACCTGCGCATCACTGAGGTCGCCCGAGTGCTGAACACCCAGGACTGGGAGCTGGCCAGGGACGTCGTCAATACGCTCAAC
>NZ_WHOV01000058.1:0-27542 GCF_009765395.1 Pseudomonas sp. BAV 4579
CGACTCCCGCCGAGTGTTTTAACCACGCTGTTGCGTCGACCGGTTGAAACCACAGGTAAGAGCTGCGTTGGCGCATGGAAATCCTGGCGATAAGGGTGATCGCGTCCGCTTAAAAATACGCGGACACCATCGCCCTAAATACTGGAGTTCGGTAGGTGTGTTCGCCATCCGCTTACGATTGTCGAGCCTGGCGCCTCTCCTGAGGCGTTGGGCTCTTGAATCGCAGGCAATAAAAAACCGGCCTAGGCCGGTTTTTTGTTCGAACGCTTATCAGGCAGCGGCGGGGGTAGCCAGGGCCTTGATGTGAGCGTTCAGGCGGCTCTTGTGACGAGCGGCCTTGTTCTTGTCGATGATGCCCTTGTCGGCCATGCGGTCGATGACCGGAACGGCAGCAACGTAAGCGGACTTGGCTTTTTCCAGGTCCTTGGCTTCGATCGCCTTGACGACGTTCTTGATGTAGGTACGCACCATGGAGCGCAGGCTCGCATTGTGGCTGCGACGCTTCTCAGCCTGTTTGGCGCGTTTTTTGGCGGAGGGGGAGTTAGCCACCGTGGAGCTCCTTCGAAAAAGACTGTATTGGGTACAGAGCGAACTCTGTAGCAAGTACAGAGCTAAATTAAGGTCGCGAATCTTGACGTCCCTGGCGGCGCCTGTCAAGGCCGTCTGGATGGATATCCGGCTGGTCGCCGATGAAGGGCCTCGTTACACTCGATCGCTTGTGCCCATCCCACGACTGCGCTTGCGCGCTTCCTTCGTCACGTCCCGCTGCGTTCACCGAGTCCTCTCCCAGCCATGAATCTGCTCAAGTCCCTGGCCGCCGTCAGCTCCATGACCATGCTGTCCCGCGTGCTGGGTTTCGTGCGCGACACCATCGTCGCCCGCACCTTTGGCGCCGGCATGGCCACCGACGCCTTCTTCGTCGCCTTCAAGCTGCCCAATCTTCTGCGCCGCATCTTTGCCGAGGGCGCCTTTTCCCAGGCCTTCGTGCCTATCCTGGCCGAATACAAGGCCCAGCAGGGCGAGGAGGCCACCCGGACCTTCCTGGCCTATGTCAGCGGCCTGCTGACCCTGGTGCTGGCGGTGGTCACGGTGCTGGGCATGCTGGCCGCGCCCCTGGTGATCTGGATCACCGCGCCGGGCTTTGCCGATACCCCGGAGAAATTCGCCCTCACGTCCAGCCTGCTGCGGGTGACCTTTCCCTACATCCTGCTGATCTCCCTGGCCTCCCTGGCCGGCGCCGTGCTCAATACCTGGAACAGATTCAACGTGCCGGCCTTCGTGCCGACCTTGCTCAACATCAGCATGATCATCTTCGCGCTGTTCCTGACGCCCTATTTCGATCCGCCGATCATGGCGCTGGCCTGGGCGACCCTGGTGGGTGGCCTGGCCCAGTTCCTCTATCAGCTGCCCCACCTCAAGCGCATCGGCATGCTGGTGCTGCCGCGGCTGAATCTGCGCGACACCGGTGTCTGGCGGGTCATGAAGCAGATGGGGCCGGCGATCCTCGGGGTCTCGGTCAGTCAGATCTCGCTGATCATCAACACCATCTTCGCCTCCTTCCTGGCGGCCGGCTCGGTGTCCTGGATGTACTACGCCGATCGCCTGATGGAGTTGCCTTCGGGGGTGCTCGGCGTGGCGCTGGGGACCATCCTGCTGCCGGCGCTGTCGCGTACCTACGCCAAGGCCGATCGCCAGGAGTATTCGCGACTGCTCGACTGGGGGCTGCGACTCTGCTTCCTGCTGGTGCTGCCCTGTTCCGCGGCCCTGGCGCTGCTGTCCGAGCCGCTGACCGTCTCGCTGTTCCAGTACGGTCGCTTCGATGCCCATGACGCCCTGATGACCCAGCGGGCGCTGGTCGCCTATGCCGTGGGGCTGCTCGGCATCATCCTGGTCAAGGTGCTGGCGCCGGGCTTCTATGCCCAGCAGAACATCAAGACGCCGGTAAAGATCGCCATCTTCACCCTGGCGGTGACCCAGGTGCTCAACCTGATCCTGATCGGACCGCTGCAGCACGTCGGTCTGGCCCTGGCCATAGGTCTGGCGGCTTGTCTCAACGCCGGCCTTTTATTCTGGCAGTTGCGCCGCCATAACCTGTTCATCCCCCAACCCGGCTGGACGGGCTTCCTGCTCCGGCTGCTGATCGCGGTGGCGGTGATGACCGCTGTGCTGTTCGGTCTGATGCAGCTGCTGCCCAGTTGGAGCGAGGGGCTGATGTGGCAGCGCCTGCTGCGTCTGGGCGGCCTGGTCGCGGCGGGGGTACTGGCCTATTTCGCCAGTCTCTTCCTGCTCGGCTTCCGCGTGCGCGACTTCAATCGGCGCGCGGTGCTGTGATTGCACAAGGCCGGGTGTGCGCCTGTCCTCGCGGCGGGCATCCGGATATAATCGATTAATTTCTGAGCAATCCCTATCCATGCAGCTGTTTCGCGGTCTCCATCATCTCGACGCCTTTCCCAAGGGCTGCGTTGCCACCATTGGCAACTTCGACGGGGTTCACCTGGGGCACCAGGCCATCCTCGCGCGGCTGCGTGAGCGGGCGGCGGAGCTCGGGGTGCCCAGTTGCGTGGTGATCTTCGAACCGCAGCCCCGCGAATTCTTCCTGCCTGACATCGCGCCGGTGCGCCTGACCCGCCTGCGTGAGAAACTGGAATGCTTCGCGCGACTGGGCGTCGACAACGTGCTTAGCCTGAATTTCAATCGGCGGCTGCGCGAATTGTCCGCCGAGGCCTTCGTCCAGCAGGTGCTGGTGGACGGCCTGGGGGTGAAGCACCTGGAGATCGGCGACGACTTCCGTTTCGGCTGCGACCGTGCCGGCGATTTCACCTACCTGAATCTGGCCGCCCGCGACCACGGCTTCACGCTGGAGGCTGCGACCACCGTCGAACTGGATGGCCTGCGGGTGAGCAGCACCCTGATCCGCCAGGCCCTGGCCGACGGCGATCTGGCCCTGGCCGCGCGCATGCTGGGACGCCCCTACAGCCTCTCGGGGCGGGTCTTGCACGGCCAGAAGCTGGCGCGTCAGCTGGGGTGGCCCACGGCCAACGTCCAGCTCAAACGGCGTCGACCGCCGCTGCGCGGCGTCTATCTGGTCAGCAGCCTGATCGATGGGCGAGTGGTGCCGGGCGTGGCCAATATCGGCCAGCGGCCGACGGTGCAGGGCGATGGCCGTCCGCACCTGGAAATCCATCTGCTGGACTTTTCCGGCGACCTCTATGGTCGCCACCTCAGCGTGACCTTCGTGCAGAAGGTCCGCGACGAACAGAAATTCGCCTCTCTGGAGGCCCTCAAGGCGGCGATCGAAGCGGACGTCGCCACGGCCCGCGCCTACTGGCAGGGGCAACCGTCAACGAGCCTGGACTGACATGACCGATTACAAAGCGACGCTCAACCTGCCGGAAACGGCATTCCCGATGAAAGCCGGCCTGCCGCAGCGCGAGCCGGAAGCGCTCAAGCGCTGGCAGGACATCGACCTGTACGGGAAGCTGCGCGCCATCGGCAAGGGCCGTCCGACCTTCATCCTGCATGACGGTCCGCCCTATGCCAACGGCAGCATCCACATCGGTCATGCGCTGAACAAGATTCTCAAGGACATCATCACCCGCTCCAAGACCCTGGCCGGCTTCGATGCCCCCTATGTGCCGGGCTGGGACTGCCATGGCCTGCCCATCGAGCACAAGGTGGAAACCACCTTCGGCAAGAATCAGCCGGCGGACCTGACCCGCGAGCGCTGCCGCGCCTATGCCAGCGAGCAGATCGAAGAGCAGAAGGCCGGCTTCGTCCGTCTGGGCGTGCTGGGTGACTGGAGCAATCCCTACCTGACCATGAACTTCGCCAACGAGGCCGGCGAGATCCGTGCCCTCGGCGAACTGGTCAAGAAGGGCTTCGTCTTCAAGGGCCTCAAGCCGGTCAATTTCTGCTTCGACTGCGGCTCGGCCCTGGCCGAGGCCGAGGTGGAGTATCAGGACAAGAGATCCGACGCCATCGACGTGGCCTTCCCGGTCGCCGATGCCGACAAGCTGGCAGCCGCTTTCGGTCTCGACGCGCTGGCCAAGCCCACCGCCATCGTCATCTGGACCACCACCCCCTGGACCATCCCGGCCAACCAGGCGCTCAACGTGCATCCCGAATTCACCTATGCGCTGGTGGATGTCGGCGACCGCCTGCTGCTGCTGGCCGAGGAGCTGGTGGAAAGCTGCCTGGCGCGCTACGGCCTACAGGGCGAGGTGATCGCCACCGCCCCGGGTACCGCCCTGGAACTGATCAACTTCCGCCACCCGCTGTACGAGCGGCTGTCGCCCATCTACCTGGCCGAGTACGTCGAGCTGGGCGCCGGGACCGGTGTGGTGCACTGTTCGCCCGCCTATGGTGAGGACGACTTCCGCATCTGCAAGCAATACGGCATGAGCAACGACGACATCCTCAACCCGGTGCAGAGCAATGGCGTCTACGCCGAGTCGCTGCCGCTGTTTGGTGGCCAGTTCATCTGGAAGGCCAATCCGGCCATCGTCGCCGCGCTGGCAGAGGCGGGCGCGCTGCTCAAGCACGAGGCGATCAACCACAGCTACATGCACTGCTGGCGCCACAAGACTCCGCTGATCTATCGCGCCACCGCCCAGTGGTTCGTCGGCATGGACAAGCAGCCGAACGAAGGCGCCACCCTGCGCGAGCGCTCCCTGGCGGCCATCGAGCAGACCCAGTTCGTCCCGGCCTGGGGCCAGGCGCGGCTGCACGGCATGATCGCCGGCCGTCCCGACTGGTGCATCTCGCGCCAGCGCAACTGGGGCGTGCCAATTCCCTTCTTTACCCACAAGGAAAGCGGCGAGCTGCATCCGCGTACCGTCGAACTGATGGAAGCCGTCGCCCAGCGCGTCGAGCGCGAGGGCATCGAGGCCTGGTTCAAGCTCGATCCCGCGGAACTGCTCGGCGAAGAAGCCGGCCAGTACGACAAGAGTCGCGATACCCTCGACGTCTGGTTCGATTCCGGCACTACCCACTGGCACGTGCTGCGTGGCTCCCATGCCGAGCTAGCCCATGGCCAGGGTCCGGTGGCCGATCTCTACCTTGAGGGTTCCGACCAGCATCGCGGCTGGTTCCACTCCTCGCTGCTGACCGGTTGCGCCATCGATGGCCATGCCCCCTACAAGGAACTGCTGACCCACGGTTTCACCGTGGACGAGCAGGGCCGCAAGCAGTCCAAGTCGCTGGGCAACGTGGTCGCTCCGCAAAAGGTCATCGACAGCCTGGGTGCCGACATCCTGCGCCTCTGGGTCGCGTCGACCGACTACACCGGCGAGATGGCGGTCTCCGACCAGATCCTGCAGCGCAGCGCCGACTCCTATCGCCGCATCCGCAACACCGCGCGCTTCCTGCTCTCCAACCTGTCCGGGTTCGATCCGGCGGTCAACCGGGTCGCGCCCGAAGACATGATCGACCTGGATCGCTGGGCCGTGGATCGCGCCCTGCTGCTGCAGCAGGAAATCGAGCAGGCCTACGCCGAGTACCGCTTCCTCAACGTCTACCAGAAGGTGCACAACTTCTGCGTGCAGGAGCTGGGCGGCTTCTACCTGGACATCATCAAGGACCGCCAGTACACCACCGGCGCCGACAGCCTGCCGCGGCGCTCCTGCCAGACCGCGCTGTATCTCATCGCCGAAGCCCTGGTGCGCTGGATCGCGCCCATCCTGTCCTTTACCGCCGACGAGATCTGGCAGTACCTGCCCGGTGAGCGTGAAGAGTCGGTGATGCTGACCACCTGGTACGACGGCCTGTTCGCCCTGCCCGAGGGTGCGACCCTGGATCGCGCCTACTGGGATCAGGTGATGGCGGTCAAGGCCGCGGTCAACAAGGAGCTGGAGAACCAGCGCGCCGCCAAGACCCTGGGTGGCAGCCTGCAGGCGGAGATCACCCTCTACGCCGACAGCGCCCTGCAGACCGTACTGGAAGCCCTGGGCAACGAACTCAGATTCGTGCTGATCTCGTCCCAGGCCGCTGTCCAACCGCTGGACAAGGCCCCGGAAGGCGCCGTGACCAGCGAACTGAGCGGACTCAAGCTGGTGGTGCGCAAGTCCGAGGCTCCCAAGTGCGCCCGTTGCTGGCACCACAGCCACAGCGTCGGCCAGGATGCCGCACACCCGGAGATCTGCGAGCGTTGCGTGACCAACGTCTACGGCGCAGGCGAGGTGCGTGAGCATGCGTGACGCCTCGCGTTTCGGTGCCTTGCCCTGGTTGGCCCTGAGTGTGCTGGTGATCCTGCTGGATCAGCTGACCAAGCTTTACTTCCAGGCCAACCTGTCGCTTTACCAGCAGGTGCCGGTGATTCCGGACATCCTCAGCTGGACCCTGGCCTACAACCCGGGCGCTGCCTTCAGCTTCCTGGCCGATCACTCCGGCTGGCAGCGCTGGTTCTTCGCCGGCATCGCGGCGGTGGTGAGCGTGGTCCTGGTGGTCTGGCTCAAGCGCCTGCGCAACGACACCTGGACCGCCATCGCCCTGGCCCTGATCCTTGGTGGCGCCCTGGGCAATCTCTATGACCGTCTGGTCCTTGGCCACGTCATCGACTTCATCCTGGTGCACTGGCGCCAGGAGTGGTACTACCCGGCTTTCAACCTGGCCGACAGCGCCATCACCGTCGGTGCCGTGATGCTGGCCCTGGACATGTTCCGCAAGAAGAAGCCCGAGGAAGCCCATGGCTGAAATCACCATCGGCCCGGATACCCGGGTCACCCTGCATTTCGCCATCAAGCTGCAGAACGGCGACGTGGTGGACAGCACCTTCGACAAGGCGCCGGCCACCTTCACCGTCGGCGACGGCAACCTGCTGCCCGGTTTCGAGCAGGCGCTGTTCGGACTGGAAGCCGGTACCAAGACCAGCCTGACCATTCCGCCGGAGCGCGGCTTCGGCCAGCCCAACGACGGCAACCTGCAGACCATGGCCCGGGACGACTTCAGTGACATGGAGCTGTTGCCCGGTCTGCTGATCATCTTCAGCGACGCCGCCGGCGGCGAGATGCCCGGCGTGGTGAAAAGCTACGATGACGAGCAGGTGATCATCGACTTCAACCACCCGCTGGCCGGCCGTGTGCTGACCTTCGACGTGGACATCCTGGCCATCGAGCCTGCCGTCTCCCATTGATCTACCGCCGCCCGTGAAGCGGGCAGAGGAGCCTATGCAGATCAAGCTCGCCAATCCCCGTGGCTTCTGCGCCGGCGTGGACCGCGCCATCGACATCGTCGATCGGGCGCTGGACGTTTTCGGTCCGCCCATCTATGTGCGTCACGAAGTGGTGCACAACAAGTTCGTGGTCGACAACCTGCGCGCCCGGGGCGCCGTCTTCGTCGAAGACGTGGCCGACGTACCGGACGATGTCATTCTCATCTTCAGCGCCCATGGCGTCTCCCAGGCCGTGCGCCGCGAGGCCGCCGAGCGTGGCCTCAAGGTGTTCGACGCAACCTGCCCGCTGGTGACCAAGGTGCACATGGAAGTCGCGCGCTACAGCCGCGATGGCCAGGAATGCATCCTCATCGGCCACGCCGGGCATCCGGAAGTGGAGGGCACCATGGGTCAGTACGACGACCGTGCCGGCGGTGCCATCTACCTGGTGGAAGACGAAGACGACGTGGCAAGGCTCGAGGTGCGCAACCCCGAAGCCCTGTTCTACGTCTCCCAGACCACCCTGTCGATGGACGACACCCGCATTGTGATCGACGCCCTGCGCGCCAAGTTTCCCCACATCAACGGCCCGCGCAAGAACGATATCTGCTACGCCACCACCAACCGCCAGGACGCGGTAAAGACCCTGGCGCTGGAAAGCGACGTAGTGCTGGTCGTGGGCAGCCCCAGCAGCTCCAACTCCAACCGTCTGCGCGAACTCGCCGAGCGCCTGGACACCCCGGCCTACCTCATCGACGGCGCCGAAGACCTGCAGCAGAGCTGGTTCGAAGGTGTACAGCGCATCGGCGTCACCGCCGGCGCCTCAGCCCCCGAGGTCCTGGTACGCGGCGTCATTGATCAGCTACAGAGCTGGGGCGCCACCGGCGAGGTTGAGCTGGAAGGCGAGCCGGAAAACATCACCTTCACCCTGCCGCGAGAGCTCAGGGTAAAGGCGGTATAGGACGTCGCTGGCGCCCTAGCGGCGCCAGCAGTCGGCGGTGGTGGCATCGGTTGCTTGTCCCTTTAGCCCGGTATTGGTCAGTGTCAGACTTCCGCATCGATCACCTGCCATGGGGCCGCCTGCACGAGGCGCTGCCTGAAGCGTATAGCTAGTAGCCGTGACTGCACTCAGGCTCAAATCGTAGATGGCCCGTCCGCCATCCTTGGGAGTGGTAGTGAACGGCAGAGTGGGTGCCGTTGTACCAGCCACATCCGTCGTATAGCGTCCGAGGCGGGTGTAGTTTCGCTCCATGAGCTGCGCCAACTCCATGAGCGAAGCCTCAGCGTCAGCCCTGTTCCCCTTGCGTACGTGCTCCGTGTAAGACGGATAGGCAATGGCCGCCAGGATGCCAACTATAGCCACAACGATCATCAGTTCGATGAGCGTGAAGCCTCTTTGGTGGTTTGAGTGCTGATTTTGCGTAATTGACTTCATCTGATTTCGCGCCAGGTCATGCGTTTCGAACTGCTCTTCGGGTCATTGATATCTTGGCAGATCGTGTTGCCACTCGCGTCCGAGTGGCACAATTTTCCCGTTGCTGTAGAGCCGTCGGTCGTGTTGCCGTTACCGCGAACGAAGCTGGGCGTCTTGATGATGCCGCTTTGATCGTCTGAGATCCCAGAGAAAGGGACTTTGGTACCATTTGCCAAGCTGTAATAGTCACGCTGATCAAAGGTTCCGTCACCGTTGTAGTCGAAGAAACTGAAGTTGAGAGTGCCTCCATTCAGCACATTCAACGTCATGATCCAGCTTGTACCTCCGCCGCCGCAGGGATCACTGTTGGGTGTCATAGTAGTGAAGACCAAGACGCCGTTTCTCAGCGTCGGCCGGGCAATGACCCTTTCGCTTGTTAGCGCTCCGGACCCGCCATTGCTGCTCTTCCACGCCAGATCCATGAACCAGCCTGATTTATCTGCACCGATCTCGGCACTGGTGACTGCGCGGGCACGGCGGTTACCGATGGTTTGTTGGGCAATAATGGCCTGTTCGACGAGATTGCTACGGCTGATTTGCTGTCCCCTGTCGATCAGGCCATAGAAGGTTTCCAGGCGCGGGTTGGCAGGTACCTCATTGTCTCCAATCTGGTAGTAGCTTCCGGTGCCAAAAAGAATGATCGGATTGCCGTCGCTGTTGAGGGCGGCTTCGAGAGGCGCGGTGATAGGTTGAGTGGGATTGCTGGTGCCATTGGCTGTCCTTGCAATGAACAAGGGCAGAATGTTTGCCCCGCTCTTTAGAGCTGCAGGAGCGTCCCAGTTCGCCGGGTTGGTGCCTTTCAGGTCGAAGCGCCAGATATTGCCGGCAGTATCGCCCGCATAAAGGCGGTCTACGATGCGGTCGTTATTGGTATCAATGGCAAGCGGCTCTCCCAAGCCGCCGGTCGTAGCGACAGTAAAGGTCTTGAGGACACTGCCAGTGGCGGCGTCCAAGATCCAGATCTTGCCCTGGCTGACACTGCTGTCGCTGAAGCCACTGGTCACGATCACACCGAACTTGCCATTCTCCAGCGCGACCAGAGCCGGCTTCTGAATGGGATACTTCATTTCGGGCGAAGAGAACTCCCAAAGTACGTTGCTGGGAGCCATGTTGCTCGGGTCGCTCGCGTCCAGCGCAAACACGGTGTTTCCTCCGGCGCCCGCCGTCCCCACGATGAGGGACTTCCAGCTATTGTTGATCCAGGCGTCTCCTCCCGTTGGCGAGCCGTCTACATAGTAGCGATGGCTGTAGCTGGGGTCGGTTAGGCGGTAGAGTTCACCCATCAGGGTACGAGGCACATAGGCGAACAGTTCATTGCCGCCATCGGCCAGGCTGGCGTCGAAACCATGAAGCATGCCGTCATTGGCGCCTACTACGACCAGCGACTTGCGTGCCTGATAGGCTGTGCTTTGACGGTAGGTCAGATAGCTTTCACCCGCACTTCCCCATACGGATCCAGCTAGACGGTTATAGCCGTAATCTGGTTTTCCTATATATAAAGGGTCTGAGTTTACGATGTCGCCCAGGCGACTCTTGCGTTTGCGCATGGGATTGCTACTGACGGTCTCCTGGCTCCGATCGCCGCGCAGATAGTCGAGACGTCGCGACCCTTCTGTAGTGCTTACGTTGGTACCTGTCGTCGCAGTTCCTTGCAGCGCGACCTTGCTCTCGGCATCCAAGCCGCTCCAGAGAAAATTGACGCCCTGGCCTGCGGCCAAGGAATAGGCGTTGTTGCTCTGGGCGGTTAGGGTATTGCTAGTAAAAATCTTCCGGCTACTTGGCTCAAGGGTGTCAAGCTTGTTTCCCGCGCTCCAACTGGAGGAGCTGGCTACACCCGAAGCACTTAGCGTTCTGGCCAGAAGATCGCCGCTCCAGAACTTGGCTTCGAATTGAGTTTGAAAGGTGCCGCTGCCGGTATCGAGTTGCTGGCCGTTGGTGCTGATCGAGGTGGTCGAAGTAGTTACCTCTTGAACGATCTTGGCAAAGGCCGCACGAAGACCCTTGATCATGTTGGGGGCGTCGCTAGCAACGTAGAAATTGTCAGGGCGCTTGTAGTTGGAAGAGAGATACTCACCGCTGGTCCACCAGAGATCGTCGGTAATGCTAGCAGCGGTGGCTGAACTGCTGGCAAAGCCTTGAGGAACTGTGAAGCCGCCATATTTAGCAGCGAGCCAGTATTGGTTCGACGATCTGCCGGCTAGACTTTGGTTCTCGCGGACATCCATCCAGTAGGTGGAGATGGTCTGGCTACCTGCTTTGTCGCTTCGCTGATCCCGCGTATGGGCATCATAGGCAAGGCCGGCGATGTAAGCAGAGTTGCCGCGACCGGTGAAGGGTGTGCTTATGGTGATGTTTTCGAGACTGGCGACCTTCTGTGTCAAGGCCTCTACATCTATAGAGGTGTCGCTGGTCACTTCCGCGGGCTTGGCCGGTTCTCCGCCCGAGGAAGTGATACCTCCCGGTAGATTCTTGTCATTCCAGGTATTCGTGTCGCCGATGCCGAGAATGACGTTCTTCTGACAGGAATAAGTAATGGGGTCTTGCCAGTTGGTCACTACGGGGAAGCCGTCGGCTTGGGCGTATTTGTCGGTATCCGTAGAGCCGGACAAGGTACTGTAGGCAGATACATTTCCCTGGTTCTTGAAGTAACGTAGCGCTGTATAATAGAGCTCGCTGACCGGGTCATTGCTTTTTAGGTTCAGGTAGGTGTTCGGCGCATAAGGCATTGAGCCAAACTTGTTCAGATAGTTGATGACACCGCTATCCGTTACTCCATAGCCTGTCGACGAGGCTTCACTGGCAGAAGGATTGCGTACTAGAATGCCAGTTTGCGGGTCCCATTCGGCGCGTGCAGAGTTACTACTGAGATCTGGTTTGAGCGGGCCAATGAAGCTTTGGTTGGTCCGCAGGACACCGCCATCGCGTGTCGCGCTGGAATCATTTAGATAGCTGAATACCGAGTAGCGCAGCTTGTCAGAATACTGTTGCAGAAGGCCTTCTGGCTTGTAGTTGCTCGCCGAGTATCTTTTGCAATTGGCTTCCAGACCAATGGTAGGGTCGCATACTTTAACCTGAACTCTTACTCGATAGACACTGTAGCGAGTTGAGTTGAATATCGAGCCCGCCGTATAGTCAGCCTTGAGTAAATTTCCGCTCCATTGGTTGTTATCGTTTGGATCCAGATTCACCCAGACGCTCGACATATTGTTGCCTGCGCCATAGTCGGCAGAGCCGCCGCCACCGATTCGATCGTTCCAGTTAGAGAACAGCATGTCGAACCCCTGGCCTTCCAGACGAACATAGAAGCCGGCCCAGTTGGCCGCAAAGGGGGTAGCGCCAGCAATCTCTGACGCTGGAAGGAGTCCCTGACCGCTATTCAAACGGTTGCCAGCAGAGTTTTGTCCGCTGTGACGCGCTTTTTGCAAGACGGTAAGGCCGACATCGTCCCGCACCCTGGCACCGCCAGTCAGGGCACTGCGGAAAGGGTCGATGGTTGGAGTAGCGGCCCAGTTGAGAAAATTGCCGCTCCATTGCCTGGCACCGCTGCAGCGACGGCTATTGGCGGCGCTGACAGGGTTGAACCAACTATTGTCCAGTGAGCCGCCAAAGGCGTAGGTGTAGCACTTGTCCGAATCGAAGTACCCGCTATAGACATTGCCGGAACTGTAGCTGCCAAGGTTGGCTACAGATAAGACCGTCGGCCATTCTACCGAGGGCACCAACGCCAGGCTGCCCGGAATGTCCCCTCCTACGGCCAGCGGAGTCTGGGATACCGTGGCGTTACCGGAGGTACTCAGCAGAAGCAGCACCATCGCCGAAGGCAGAGTCCACGTCAGAAATCGCAACTGATGAGGCATGATGCTCTCCAAGTATCTATCGCCTGACAAAGATGGTGTTGATGGTGACATTCGCCGTGGACGCCGACCCGGCTCCGGCAGTGGTAGCTGCTCCCGCACCTTGGGTTTCGATGCGCAGCACACTGACATCCAGCGGAATCACCTGAAGGCCGTCGCCGGATCTCAGCGGATTGACCCCTGGTGTTGGATTGATCCTGAAGCGGGATTGATTGGGCAGGTCTGTCAAAGCATCCGCATTTGTCCAGTTGGCATTTTGGGCAGTGTTTTGCCAATCGGTGACGCTGCGTGTGAGGGCGAAGGCTTCGGCCTGTCGCTGCGCCATCTCCGACGCCTGAAACGCCTGGCTTTGGTCGCGGGCGTTACCCGCCATGCGTTCCTGCAGCGTAGTGCCCCTCATGCTGGCGAGAGCGATCAAGGTCATGAGTAGCAGCATCACCAACGTCACGATCAATACCGCGCCCTGTTGGCGTTCGACCGAGTTTCTCATGGCAGGTGGTTCCGAATGCTGACAGTTTGGTTGAACACCTGCCCCAGGCGGCCATTGGCAAGGGTGACGGTATTGCCACGGAAGGTAAGTTGCTGATCGGGCGATACGGCCTGGGTATCTCTGCTAACGGCGATCAAGTTGATCTGAGCGGAAATCACTGCCTGCCAATCGGTAATCAGCTGGGCATCTCTGTATTCACCCGTTATCTGACCGTTGCTGTCACCTACGGCATATTGGATCTGCAGGTCCTGAATGCCGCTGACCAACTCCTCATCGACAATCAAAGGCTGAGCGCCGGTTGTGGCCAGATAGCGGACTCGGCGTAGAGCAGGAAGGCCGGCTGCAACGGAGCTCTGACCTATGTAATAGAGCGAACTTTGAAAATTCGAGATTACCGCCGTTTGCGCATAGGGGCGGTTGATCGCCTGCAGCGTTGTCAACATGGTGGCATTGGCTGCGCTCTGATTGATGAAGAGTTGACAACCGGCTGTGTCGGAGATGATCAGCAGGCTACCGGGTGTCTGGCCAGTAGCTGCGGTCGTGTCAAGGGCCAAGGCGCCTGCACTAACAGAATGTGATAGGGCTATCCCGGTCATGCCAGCGGCATGCTTGAGCAGAATGACGTCAGTTCCACCTTGCCGGTTTGTGCTGTAGATATCGTTCAACCAGCTCGGAATGGAGTTCTCCCCGGTATCGTTCCAGCCTTCGATACCGGTGCCAAGGACATAACGTTCGTCTTTGGTAAGAGTGGGAGGCGTGGGATCATAGAGCGGAAACAGACAGTCTCCGCGATAGCCGGCGTTCTTCAGATCATAGGCCAGAAAGTCCAAGGCGAAGCGCCCTGATTCCTGTACCTGGGATAGCGCGGTATTGGTCTGATAGGTCTGCCGGGAAGACAGGAAGACCTGCATGACGCCGCCCATGAGCAATAGGCCCAGAAGCAAGGCGATCATGAGTTCGATTATGGAGAGGCCGGATTGGCGGCGAGTCGCCCGGTGTTTCATAGGCGAGTCCTGTAGGAGAAGACTTCGAAGCCTGAATTCTCGGCGGTAGAGGTACAGCTGTCGTTCTGTGACGCCACGTATTGAGTGGACTTGATCCGGGCTCGGCTGTCGTTCCAGCAGATGGTCAGGGTCACTATCTTTCCGCTGGTCACTATGGTGCCTGTACCCTGTGGCAGCGTGGCTGCGAGATTGTTGAGCCATTGCCCTGTATCGCGCTGGGCCGGGGTACCAGTAATGGCGTTACTGGTCGAAGGAGCGGGAAAGGTGGTCAGGGCGTAGCTGCCGGCCAAGGCAGCGGTACGGTTCGCACGCATACGATCAGCCATGTCGTTGGCCAGGATGGTCGCCTGTGAGCGGTAGTAGGCACCCTGGTTGCTCTGGACGCTTACCGATTGCAGCCCTGCAAGCCCCAGTAGGCCTATGGCCAGAATGACCATGGCAACCAATACCTCGATCAGGGTTGCTCCCCTTTGCTGCTTTGCATTCATGGCGACTGGCAGCCGTTCTGGTTGACGAAAGCGTTCCCGGTGAGGCTTACCGAAACCGTGCGGCGGCAACTCGGTGTTTCGATGCTGAATGATTGGGCGGCAGCCAGGGTGGTGAGACCGGTGCTGCGATAGGTGACGCCATTGATGAGACCAGTCAAGGTAATGCCGGTGGTGGGCTCCCAGATCCGAATGACGTTCGCGCCCTGAATCATCAGCCAACCTGCTGTCCAGTCGGTACCGTTTTCGCAGGCATCACCCGCGATGTTGCGCCGACATAACGTGACGTCAGCGCGACGTTTAAGGGCCTCGGAGCGTGCTATCTGCATGGCGCCAAGCAATTCATTGCTCATGACCGCAGCCCTGTTGCTCTGTAGCGTTCGGGTAAACGACGGCGCAGCAATGCTGATCACGATCGCCAGAATGGCGAGCGCTACCAGGGTTTCGATCAGGGTAAAGCCGTACTGGGTACGCATCGTCGTTTTCGCCGGGCTGGAAAGCCAAGCATGGGGTATCGCAGGCGCCTGGAACAGCGTACGGCGGATATCCGGTCGAAACGGGAAGGTGTCTGGTCAGGGGGTTCAGGCGCAGCGATCGCTGTCGCGAAGATCCGCGGTCTCGATCCGTCCGGCCTTGTTCAGGACCAGTCGTGCGCGCGGCTCGGTGCCCTGGCAGAGGATGAAGCTGCCGTTCAGGGCGTTGGTCACGCCGCTGTTCAAAAACGTCAGATGAGGTAGCGTACGGAAATTGTTCCAGCGCCAGTGCAGGCCGTCGGGGAGCTGACTGGTCAGCAGGGTGGGCTCCTCGGCTGACTGAAGGCCGTCGCGATCCCAGTCGCGGAAGACCCGAGTGGTGACCGACCAGAGATTCGAGCTGTCACAGTCGCCTGCCGGTGCATGGCAGATGGACACGCTGCCAGAGCCGTTGATGGCCGCCGCCCGTGCGAAGTTGATCGTCTCCCTGAGTTGTTGAATGGCGAGCTGCTGACGATTGCGCTGCAGCATTCCACCAAAGGCGGGAATGGCGAGGGAAGCGACGATGCTCAGCACGCTGAGGCAGATCAGGGATTCGAAGAGGCTGAAGCCTCGCGCGATGCGATAGGTCATGTTGACGTCCCTGTGGGTAGGCGGCCTTCCTGGCCGCGCTAGCCGTTTTGCGCCAAGACGGCGGAACAGTCAATTGCAGGATGTAGAGGTGTGACGTGAGCTTTGATGTAGCTGTGGTTGGGGCGGGTGCGCTAGGGCTGATGTCGGCCTATTGCCTGTCCTTGAGCGGTCGGCGGGTGGTGGTGGTCGAGCGCGGTGAGCCGGGGCGGGAGGCTTCCTGGGCCGGCGGCGGGATCGTTTCGCCGCTGTATCCCTGGCGTTATCAGCCGGCGGTGACGGCGCTGGCGCACTGGTCGCAGGATTTCTATCCGGTGCTGGGGGAGCGGCTGCGGCAGGAAACGGGGGTAGATCCCGAGGTCGAGGTGACCGGGTTGTACTGGCTCGATCTGGAGGACGAAGCCGAGGCGCTGGACTGGGCGCGGCGCAATGTGCGGCCGCTGGCGGCGGTGTCGGTCGCGGAGGTACGGCAGCGGGTCCCGGTGCTGGGGCCAGGCTATGAGCGAGCGGTCTTCATGGCGGGGGTGGCCAATGTGCGCAATCCCCGGCTGGTGCGCTCCCTGCACGAAGCCCTGCTGCGCATGCCGAATGTGACGCTGGTGAGCGAGTCGCCGGTGACCGGCTTCCTGCGCCAGGGCGAGCGCGTGGTGGGCGTGCAGACCGCGCGCGAGGCTATCCATGCCGAGTCCGTGGTGGTCTGTGCCGGGGCCTGGAGCGGGGAATTGCTGCAGACCCTGGGGCTGGCGGTGCCGGTGCGGCCGGTGAAGGGGCAGATGTTGCTGTATCGCCAGCCGGTGGGCTTTCTGACCAGCATGGTGCTGGCCAAGGGGCGCTACGCCATACCACGACGTGATGGTCATATCCTCATCGGCAGCACCCTGGAACACGCCGAATTCGACAAGACGCCGACCGCCGAGGCGCTGGCCAGTCTGCAGGCGTCGGCTGCCGAGTTGCTGCCGGCGCTGGCCGGCCAGGCACCGGTGGGGCACTGGGCAGGGCTGCGGCCGGGATCGCCGGATGGCGTGCCCTTCATCGGGCCGGTGCCGGAACTGCCCGGCCTGTGGCTCAACTGCGGGCACTATCGCAACGGCCTGGTGCTGGCACCGGCCTCCTGCCAGTTGCTGACCGATCTGCTTACCGAACGCACGCCGATCATCGATCCGGAACCCTATGCGCCAGGCGCGCGGTTGGCGGCGGGCTGATCAGTCGATGCCGAGCTTCTTCAGTCGGTAGCGCATCGACCGGAAGGAGAGGCCCAGGCGTTCCGCGGCGGCGGTGCGATTCCAGCGGGTCTCTTCGAGGGCCTGCATGATCAGCTGGCGCTCGATGGACTCCAGGTGGTCTTCGAGATTGGCGATGTTGGCCAGGCTGGCTTCGCCGGTGGCGGTGGCTGCCGGTGCATCGGCCAGGCGCAGGTCGGCCGGGCGGATGACGTCGCCTTCGCAGAGGGTGTAGGCCCGCTCCAGCATGTTTTCCAGTTCCCGCACGTTGCCGGGGAATCTGTAGCTCTTCAGCTTGGCCAGGGCATCATCGCCCAGCGTGGCCGCGGCCAGGCCCGAGTCGCGCGCCAGGCGTTCGAGCATGTGGCTGGCCAGCACGCCGATGTCTTCGCGGCGCTCGCGCAGGGCCGGCACCTGCAGCTCGATGACGTTGAGGCGATAGTAGAGATCCTGGCGGAAGGTCCCGGCGGCGACCTCGGCGGCGAGATCCCTGTGGGTGGCGCTGAGAATGCGCACGTCCAGGCTGAGCTCCTGCTGGCTGCCTACCGGGCGCACGGCCTTTTCCTGGATGGCGCGCAAGAGCTTGACCTGCATCGGCAGCGGCAGGTCGGCCACCTCGTCGAGAAACAGGGTGCCGCCCTGGGCGGCCTGGAACAGGCCCTGCTTGTCTTCGATGGCGCCGGTGAAGCTGCCCTTGCGGTGGCCGAAGAATTCGCTCTCCACCAGTTCCGAGGGGATGGCGCCGCAGTTGACCGGGACGAAGGGCCGGCCCGCACGCGGACCCTGCTCATGGATCAGTCGTGCCACCCGCTCCTTGCCGCTGCCCGATTCCCCGCTGATGTAGACCGGCGCCTGGCTGCGCGCCAGCTTGGCGATCTGGCCCCGCAGGGCGCGCATGGGCGGCGATTCGCCGAGCAGCTGGGTTTCGCTGGCGCCGGCCACTGCCGGGGCAGGCCCGGACAGCCGCAGGGCGGTGCCCACCAGCTCGCGCAGGCGCGGCAGGTCCACCGGCTTGGTGAGGTAGTCGAACGCACCGGCCTTGAGGGCCTGGACCGCGGTTTCCAGACTGCCGAAGGCGGTGATCATGGCTACTGGCAGTTGCGGAAAGCGCTGCTGGATGAACTGGATCAGATCCAGTCCCGAGCCGTCGGGCAGGCGCATGTCGGTCAGGCAGAGGTCGAAGCTTTCCCGTTCGAGGATGGCCCGGGCGTCGGCGATGTTCTTGGCGCTGGCGGTGTCGAGTTTCATCCGCCCCAGGGTGATCTCCAGGAGTTCGCGGATATCGGGTTCATCGTCGACGATCAGGACTTTCTGTCGGGCCATGCTCAGCTCATTGTGCGGGGATGGGCGAAGGTGATGCGAAAACAGCTGCCATTCGCCAAGGGATGATAGCCAAGTCTGGCCTGGTTGCTCTCGCAAAGCTCACGGGAGATGTACAGGCCCAGCCCGGTCCCCTTGTTTTCGGTGGTGAAGAAGGGCTCGAACAGGTGATCGAGCTGCTCCGCGGCGACGCCCGGCCCGTCGTCGACCACCTCGAGGATGGGCAGGTCGCTTTCCGGATCGCGGTAGGTGCTGAGCCAGACCTGACCGATGCCGTGCTTCTGGCAGCTGTAGCGCAGGCCGTTCTGCACCAGGTTGGTCAGGATCTGGCCCAGCTGGTGAGGATCCATGTGCGTCTGCAGGGTACCCGGCTCGGTCTTGACGTGCAGCGTCTGGCCGGCGGGCAGGGTAGGGCGCAGCTCCCCGGCGAAACGGTGCGCCCAGTAGCGCAGATCGATCAGCTGGGGGGCGGCCTGCTGGCGGCGAGACAGTTGCAGGACGTTTTCCACCACCCGGTTCATCCGCCGCGACTGGTCCTGGATGATCTGCGCCAGGCGCCGGTCAGGGGTGGTCAGCTCTTCGGATTCCTGCAGCAATTGCGCGGCATGACTGATGGCGCCCAGCGGATTGCGGATCTCGTGGGCGATACCGGCGGTGAGACGGCCGAGGGAGGCGAGCTTGAGTTGCTGGGCCTGCTGGGCGATGCGTGAGACGTCTTCGAGAAAGGTCAGCACCCGCTCGCCCTCGCCCTGCTGCAAACGGGCGAAGCTGGGTTGCAACAGCGGACCGTTGGCATAGGCGCGCCAGGGCGCGGGCCGGATACTGGGATTGCGCTCCCATTCCTCCAGGCGCTGGGCGAGCCCCAGGGCCAGGGGGGCGATGGTGTCCTCGTCGTCCACCCCCAGCAGGCGGCGGGCTGCCGGATTCACCAGCAGCACCTGGTATTCGGCATCGAACACCAGGATGCCGGTCCGCATGCGTTCGAGGATGAGGGCGTTGAGGGCTTCCAGTTCGGCCACGGCGGTGGCGCGGGTTTCGGCCAGGGCCTGGCTGTCCAGCAGCCGCCGGACCAGGCCCTGCACCAGCAAGGCCGTGGCGAAGCAGAGGGTGCCCAGGCCCGCCGCCTGCACATAGCCACTGCCACTGTCGCCGCGGCGCAGGTCGAGATAGCCGGTCGCCAGCAGCAGGGCGATGGCGGCCAGGGCGGCGATCAGCAGGCCGCGGCGGCCCCGGATCAGGACGTTGGACACCCCGACGGTCACCACCAGCAGACTGCCCATGCCACTGGCGATGCCGCCGGCCAGGAAGAACAGGCCGCCCAGGGCGAGGATGTCGATCAGTGCCAGGGTAAAGGCGCGGCCACGCAACAGCCGCTGGCCGACCGCCAGCACGGCGTTGACGGCGAGATAGGCCCAGCTGGCCTGGCGGAACAGCTGGCCGTCGACGGTACGCAGCCAGTGCTGGTCCAGGTCGCTGGAAATCAGCACCACCAGCGCCAGGCCGATGACGATGCGATAGAGGTGATAGAGCCGCAGGACCGCGTCGGCTCTCAGGGTGCCTGGATCAGTCGCGGCGCTCATGCTGCAACCGGCGGTGTTCGGCGCTGCAATACCAGCGCTGGCCTTCGCCATCGGCCAGGGCTCCTGCCTGGGGCACATGCACGCCGCAATGGGCACAGCGCACCATGGCGTTGGGCGGCAGCGGGGGTGCCTTGGCGGGGGGCGTCTGCGTCTTGCCGCGCCACCAGCGTCTGATCATCCAGAACAGCGCGCCCAGGAGGACGAGCCACAACAGCAGGCGAAGCAGACCCATGGCGATCTCGTAGCGTGAAGGAGGGTGGAGTTTAGCAGGGCCACCGCAGCCGGTGAGCCCCGCATGGCATCGATTGTCGCGCTTAGCCGCTTGCGGGAAAATGCCCCGATCAATAGTGCAAGGAAGAGTGCATGAGTCAGCTGCTGAATGTCGTGATGGCGCAAGTGAACCTCAAGGTCGGCGACATCCACGGCAATGTGGAGCGGATCATCGCCGCGGCCCAGGAGGCCCGGGATGACTTGCACGGCGATCTCATCGTCTTCCCGGAATTGTCGCTGTGCGGCTATCCCCCGGAGGACCTGCTGCTGCGCTCGAGCATGCAGCGCCGCATCGAGCAGGGCTTGCAGCGGATCCGCCAGGAGATCGCCGGTATCCATGTGCTGGTGGGTTTTCCCTGGCTGGAGGAGGGGCGGCGCTACAACGCCTGCGCGGTCTATCGCGATGGCGCCGAGTTGGCCTTCTATCGCAAGCAGCAATTGCCCAACTACCGGGTGTTCGACGAGAAGCGCTATTTCGAGCCGGGCGACAGCGCTGCAGTATTCGATTACCAGGGCGTGCCCATCGGCGTCACCATCTGCGAGGACATCTGGTTCGCCGAGCCCATGGCCAAGGCACGCGCGGCCGGGGCGCGGCTGATGCTCAACCTCAATGCCTCGCCCTTCCACGGCGGCAAGCAGCCGGAGCGCGAGGCGGTGGTGGGCGAGCGTGCCCGCGAGGGCGGCATGCCGGTGGTCTACGTCAACCAGGTGGGTGGCCAGGACGAACTGGTGTTCGACGGTCACTCCTTCGTGGTCGATGCTCGGGGGCAGGTCAGCCAGCGCGCGCCGGCCTTCGTCGAGGGGCTCTATCCGGTCATCTTCGATGAGGCCCTGCAACCGCAGCCGGCCGCGCTGGCCCCCGTTGCCTCGCTGGAGGCCAGCGTCTATGACGCCCTGGTGCTCGGGGTGCGCGACTATGTGCGCAAGAACGGCTTCAGGGGGGTAGTACTGGGGCTGTCCGGTGGCATCGATTCGGCCCTGGTGCTGGCGGTCGCCGCGGATGCGCTGGGCGCGGAGCAGGTGGAGGCGGTGATGATGCCCTACCACTACACCGCCCAGATCAGTCTGGAAGACGCCGAAGCCGAAGCCCAGACGCTAGGCGTGCGCTACAGCGTGCTGCCCATCGCGCCCATGGTCGAGGCCTTCCAGGAGACCCTGGCCGGCGAATTCGCCGGGCTCGGGCGGGATACCACCGAGGAGAATCTGCAGGCGCGCTGCCGCGGGACCCTGCTGATGGCCATTTCCAACAAGAAGGGCTATCTGGTGCTCACCACCGGCAACAAGAGTGAGATGGCCGTCGGTTACGCCACCCTCTATGGCGACATGGCCGGCGGCTTCGACGTGCTCAAGGATGTGCCCAAGACCCTGGTGTTCCGCCTCTGCGAGTACCGCAATCGAGATGGCGAGGTGATTCCGCAGCGCGTCATCGACCGCCCGCCGTCGGCCGAGCTGTCGCCCGACCAGAAGGACGAGGACTCGCTGCCGCCCTATCCGGTGCTCGACGAGATCCTGCGGCTGTATGTCGAGCAGGATCTCTCGGCGGTGGATATCGTCGCCGCCGGCTTCGACGAGGAAACGGTGCGCAGGGTGCTGCGCCTGGTGGATCTCAACGAATACAAGCGGCGCCAGGCGGCGGTGGGTGCCCGGGTCACCCAGTGCGGTTTCGGGCGTGACCGGCGTTATCCGATCACCTCGGGCTGGCGCATCGGCGACTAGCTCGCCGCTTCCGGCGCAATGAAAAAGGGGAAGCCACTGGCTTCCCCTTTTCACGTCCGACGCCGAATCAGTCGAACAGACCAAAGGTCAGGCGGCTGAACCAGGAACGCTTGGCCGGCGCCGGCGTCGCGCCACCGGCCTTCTCGGCCTCGGCCGGGTCGACGATGCGCAGCTCGGGCGCCAGGTTGTCACGCTCTTCCTGGTACTTGCGCTGGATGTCCTGGCTGGCGCGGGTCTCGCCGGGTGGCAGCGGATCGCTCGGACGATCGATCAGGCCCAGGGTCGCACGGGTCAGCCAGGAGCGCTGCTGATCCTTGTCGTCCGGCTCGCGCAGCTGGAATTCGCCATCCTTGAGGCTGACGTTGTCCGGGTAGTTGAGCTTGAGGGTTTCCAGGCTGGTGGCCGCCAGGTCGTTGAGACCCAGGTGCTTGTAGGCTTCGGTCATGATCGCCAGGCCGTCACCCACGGACGGGGTGCCCTGGAAGTTCTCGACCACGTAGCGACCGCGGTTGGCGGCGGCCACATAGGCCTTGCGGGTCAGGTAGTAGTGGCCGACGTGCACGTCGTAGGCCGCCAGCAGGTTGCGCAGGTAGACCATGCGCGCCTTGGCGTCCGGGGCGTAGCGGCTGTTGGGGAAGCGGCTGGTGAACTGGGCGAAGTCGTTGAAGGAGTCGCGCGCCGCGCCGGGATCACGCTTGGTCATGTCCAGCGGCAGGAAGCGCGCCAGCAGGCCGCGATCCTGTTCGAAGGAGGACACGCCCTTCATGTAGTAGGCGTAATCGACGTTGGGGTGCTGCGGATGCAGGCGGATGAAGCGATCCGCCGCCGTGCGCGCCGCTTCCGGCTCGCCGTTCTTGTAGTTGGCGTAGATCAGCTCGAGCTGGGCCTGTTCGGCATAACGACCGAAGGGATACCGCGACTCCAGGGCCTTCAGCTTGCTGATGGCATCCGTGTAGCTGCTGTTGGAGATATCGCGCTGAGCCTGGGTATAGAGCTCGCCCTCCGGCAGATTTTCCGGAACCTCGGGCGCTTTCGAGGAGCAGGCGGCGGTGAGGACTAGGCTGGTGACCAGCAGCAGGTGCTTCAATTGCATGGCGGCTTGGATTCCCCGAAACGGTCGGCGGTGCAGGGATGAGCGCGGAGAGCACTCACCTAGCCTGTGACGGGGCCGGAACCGTCCTGTTATGATGATCGACCCGGAATGCCGGGGCAAAAAAGTCGCCGTATTTAACCACAGGGTCGGGCCGATTCCAAAAGCCCCGCCATTGCCCGCGCAGATCCATGTCCGAATCCATCGTTCTCAACGCCGAAGTCCCCTACGAACTGGGTGGTCAGCGCCTCGATCAGGTCGCTGCCCAGCTGTTCGCCGAACACTCCCGCTCGCGTCTCGCCGCCTGGATCAAGGACGGCAGCCTGACCGTCGACGGCGCCGTGTTGCGCCCGCGCGACACCGTCCATGGTGGCGCCCAGCTGGCGCTGCGAGCCGAACGCGAGGCCCAGGGCGAATGGGTGGCCCAGGACATCGAGCTGGACATCGTCTACGAGGACGATCACCTGCTGGTGCTCGACAAGCCGGCCGGGCTGGTGGTGCATCCGGCCGCCGGCCATGCCGATGGCACCCTGCTCAACGCCCTGCTGCACCACGTGCCCGGCTTGGAGAGCGTGCCGCGTGCCGGCATCGTCCACCGCCTGGACAAGGACACCACCGGACTCATGGTGGTGGCCAAGACCCTGGAAGCCCATACCCATCTGGTCGCCCAGTTGCAAGCACGCTCGGTGAGCCGCATCTATGAAGCCGTCGTCGCCGGGGTGATCGTCGCCGGCGGCACGGTCAATGCGCCCATCGGTCGTCATTCCCAGCGTCGCCAGCAGATGGCGGTGATTGCCGGCGGCAAGCCCGCTGTCAGTCACTACCGCGTGCTGGAGCGCTTCCGCGCCTATACCCATGCCCGGGTCAAGCTGGAAACCGGGCGCACCCACCAGATCCGTGTGCACATGACCCACGTCGGTTTTCCGCTGGTGGGCGATCCGGTCTATGGCGGGCGCTTCAAGATTCCGCCGGCGACCAATCCGACCCTGATCAAGACCCTGCGCGAATTTCCGCGCCAGGCGCTGCACGCGCGCTTCCTCGAACTGGATCATCCGGTGACCGGCGAGCGCCTGCGCTGGGAGTCGCCGCTGCCCGAGGATTTTGTCTGGCTGCTGGATCTGCTGCGCCAGGACCGGGAATCCTTCGAATGATCGGCGCCGACTGGCTGCGGCCGGACTGGCCGGCGCCGGTCGGCGTCCAGGCCTGCGTCACCACCCGTTTGGGTGGGGTCAGTCAGTCGCCTTTCGCCAGCTTCAACCTCGGTAATCACGTCGGTGACGATCCGGAGGCAGTCGCCGAAAATCGTCGACGCCTGGGCGAGGCCCTGGGTTGCCAGCCGGCTTGGCTCGAACAGGTCCATGGTACCGCTGTGGTCGAAGCCGATCCTGCGCAGGTGCTGCGTGCCGATGCGGCCTGGACGGCCACGCCCGGTGTCGCGGTGACCATGATGACCGCCGATTGCCTGCCGGCGCTGTTCTGCCGGCGTGACGGCTCTCGTGTTGCGGCGGCCCATGCCGGCTGGCGCGGTCTGGCGGGTGGCGTGCTGGAAGCTGCCGCGGCCAGTCTGGAGGTGGCCCCCGCCGAGGTACTGGTCTGGCTGGGCCCGGCCATAGGTCCGGCCAGCTTCGAGGTCGGTGCCGAGGTGCGTGAGGCCTTTGTCGCCCAGCAGGGCGACGCCGAGCGCTGCTTCGTGGCCAGGGGCGGGGACAAGTACCTGGGCGATCTCTATGCCCTGGCCCGTCTACGTCTCGCCGCTCGGGGCATCACGGCGGTCTATGGTGGTGGCTTCGACACCTTCGCCGATGACCAGCGGTTCTTCTCCTATCGGCGCGCCGCTCGTACCGGGCGCTTCGCCAGCCTGATCTGGATCAAGCCCTAGGTCTTTTTTTGGGATGTCAAGCCTCCCTGGCTTGAATCGTTACGCATCGCCCCTATCTAAAGGTCATTCCCGCGGGTAATCGAAAGCGCCTACTGCCGCGCCGTCCCGCGTTTCAGATAGGACCTTGCCCATGCGTATAGACCGTTTCACCAGCAAACTGCAGCTCGCCCTTTCGGATGCCCAGTCCCTGGCCGTCGGCCACGATCATCCGGCCATCGAGCCGCTGCACCTGTTCTCTGCCCTGCTCGAACAGCAGGGCGGTTCCATTTCCCCGCTGCTGCGGCAGGTCGGCTTCGACCTCGCCAGCCTGCGCAAGACCCTTGCCGAAGAGCTGGACAAGCTGCCCAAGATCCAGAATCCCAACGGCGATGTGAATCTTTCCCAGGATCTGGCGCGCCTGCTCAATCAGGCCGATCGCCTGGCCCAGCAGAAGGGTGACCAGTTCATCTCCAGCGAGCTGGTGCTGCTCGCCGCCATGGACGAGAACACCCGCCTCGGCAAGTTGCTGCTGGGGCAGGGCGTCTCGCGCAAGGCGCTGGAGAACGCCATCAACAACCTGCGCGGCGGCGAGGCGGTCAACGACGCCAATGCCGAGGACAGCCGCAAGGCCCTGGACAAGTTCACCGTCGATCTCACCAAGCGCGCCGAGGACGGCAAGCTCGACCCGGTGATCGGTCGGGACGACGAGATCCGCCGCACCATCCAGGTCCTGCAGCGCCGCACCAAGAACAACCCGGTGCTGATCGGCGAACCCGGCGTTGGCAAGACCGCCATCGCCGAAGGCCTGGCCCAGCGCATCATCAACGGTGAAGTACCCGACGGCCTCAAGGACAAGCGCCTGCTGGCGCTGGACATGGGTGCCCTGATCGCCGGCGCCAAGTTCCGCGGTGAATTCGAGGAGCGCCTCAAGGGCGTGCTCAACGAACTGAGCAAGCAGGAAGGGCGCATCATCCTGTTCATCGACGAACTGCACACCATGGTCGGCGCCGGCAAGGCCGAGGGCGCCATGGATGCCGGCAACATGCTCAAGCCGGCTCTGGCCCGTGGCGAGCTGCATTGCGTGGGTGCCACCACCCTCGACGAGTACCGCCAGTACATCGAGAAGGACGCGGCCCTGGAGCGGCGTTTCCAGAAGGTGTTGGTGGACGAGCCGAGCGAAGAGGACACCATCGCCATCCTGCGGGGCCTCAAGGAGCGCTACGAGGTGCACCACAAGGTGGCCATCACCGACGGCGCCATCATCGCCGCGGCCAAGTTGTCCCATCGCTACATCACCGACCGCCAGCTGCCGGACAAGGCCATCGACCTGATCGACGAGGCCGCCAGCCGCATCCGCATGGAGATCGACTCCAAGCCGGAGGCCCTGGATCGCCTCGATCGCCGGCTGATCCAGCTCAAGGTGGAGCGTCAGGCGCTGAAGAAGGAAGAAGACGAGGCCGCGCGCAAGCGTCTGGAAAAACTCGACGAAGACATTGCCCGCCTCGAACAGGAATACGCCGATCTGGAGGAAATCTGGAAAGCCGAAAAGGCCGAGGTCCAGGATTCCGCCCAGTTGCAGCAGCGCATCGAGCAGGCGCGTACCGAGCTGGAGGCCGCTCGCCGCAAGGGTGACCTCAACCGCATGGCCGAGCTGCAATACGGCACCATTCCTGATCTGGAGCGCAGTCTGCAGATGGTCGACCAGCACGAGAAGCCGGCCAACCAGCTCCTGCGCAACAAGGTCACCGAAGACGAGATCGCCGAGGTGGTCTCCAAGTGGACCGGCATTCCGGTCAGCAAGATGCTCGAAGGTGAGCGCGATAAGCTGCTGCGCATGGAAGAGGCCCTGCACAACCGGGTGATCGGCCAGGACGAGGCGGTCACCGCCGTGGCCAACGCCGTGCGTCGTTCGCGGGCCGGGTTGTCGGACCCCAACAAGCCCAGCGGTTCCTTCCTTTTCCTCGGCCCGACCGGGGTGGGCAAGACCGAGCTGTGCAAGTCGTTGGCGGAATTCCTCTTCGATACCGAAGACGCCATGGTGCGCATCGACATGTCCGAGTTCATGGAGAAGCACTCCGTGGCTCGCCTGATCGGTGCACCGCCCGGCTACGTCGGCTATGAGGAGGGCGGCTACCTGACCGAGGCCGTACGGCGCAAGCCCTATTCGGTGGTCCTGCTGGACGAGGTGGAAAAGGCGCATCCGGATGTGTTCAACATCCTCCTGCAGGTGCTGGATGACGGTCGCCTGACCGACAGCCAGGGGCGTACCGTGGACTTCCGCAATGCAGTGATCGTCATGACCTCGAACCTGGGCTCGGCGCAGATCCAGGAGCTGGTGGGCGATCCCGATGCCCAACGCGCGGCGGTGATGGACGCGGTGGCGGGTCATTTCCGTCCCGAGTTCATCAACCGTATCGACGAGGTGGTGGTGTTCGAACCCCTGGGGCGCGAGCAGATCGCCGGCATCGCCGAGATCCAGTTGCATCACTTGCGTCAGCGACTGGCCGAGCGTGATCTGCAACTGGAGCTGACGCCGGAGGCCTTGGACAAGCTGGTCGCGGTGGGTTACGACCCGGTCTATGGGGCACGTCCACTCAAGCGGGCGATCCAGCGCTGGATCGAGAACCCGCTGGCCCAGCGCATCCTGTCCGGGGCCTTCGCGCCGAACAGCCGGATCCAGGGCCGACTGGAGGGCGACGAGATCGTCTTCGCCTAGGAAATGGCCGGGCGATCCCAGGGTCGCCCGGCGTTTCCGATAAATTTGTGAAAAAACAGCAGGCTAGGTGTTGACGTCTGTTTCTACTTCCGTAAAATAGCGCACCTCACTTACGGCAAAGCTCGAAAGGCAGTGACGTAAGAGGGGTTGGAAGAGAGAAATTCCGCGATAGCTCAGTCGGTAGAGCAAATGACTGTTAATCATTGGGTCCCTGG
>NZ_WHOV01000059.1:0-13676 GCF_009765395.1 Pseudomonas sp. BAV 4579
CGCTCGGTCACGCTGCCCAGCCGCTCGCCGGCGCTCTTGGCCACCTGCATGCTGAGCGCGCTCTGCCGCTGGCTTTCCTGCATCAGGGCCACCGCGTCACGCGAACCGCTCTGCAGCTCCTCGATCATCTGCTGGATCTGCTGCGCCGAACTCTGGGTGCGGCTGGCCAGAGAGCGGACCTCGTCGGCCACCACCGCAAAGCCGCGCCCGGCTTCGCCAGCACGGGCCGCCGGCGCTGACCGCGGCCTTGTACCAGTCGCGCTGGCGAGCGTCGTAGCCGGCCTCCATGGGGGTATGGGGGCGGTCGGTGAAGGTGCCGTCGACCTCTCCCAGGTAGGTGGAGTCGAAATTGCTGGTGTAGAGCTTCTCTTCCAGCAGGCCCACCACGTTGGCCGGGCTGCTGTCGCGGCTGAGCGCCTGGGCCTGGCTGTCGATCAGCTTGACCCGCGCGTCCAGCCAGTAGGCGATGTTGCCGGCGGTGATGCGGCCGATCTCGCCCAGCGAGGCTTCGAGACTCTGGGTGATCGCCTGGCGCTGCAAGTAGGCATTGAAGCTGGCGAAGCCGGCCAGGGCCAGGGTCACCACCAGGGCGGCCGCCAGCAGGATCTTGTGGCTGAATTGGAGTGAGCGTTTCATGGATACCACGCGTAGGACTGGGAGAGTGCGGTCGCGCTCCTCTCAACTACTTATCGCGATAGACATCAAGAGGGCGAACCGACCGGGGAACGATCGAGGCCAGACCATTTACGCTCAAATCTGCCTTTTTGGCTGGATACAACCGATAAACGTTCTCACATCGCCGATGTCTGGCCGACCTGGTCTAGAGCAGGCTGAATCCCTTCAGCAGGAGCAGGCCGAGATTGGTGGTCAGCATCCCGCCGAGGGTACTGAGCACCACGATGGTCGCCGCCAGCTGGGCATTGCTGCCGGCGGCGCGAGCCATGACGAAACTCGACGCCGCCGTCGGGCACCCCAGGTAGAGAAAGAGGATGCCCAGCGCCGGTCCCTGGATGCCCAGCGCCAGGGCGCCCAGCACGCCCAGCAGCGGGATCCAGACGATCTTCCACAGGCTGGCGCCCAGCGCCAGGCCGCTGCTCTCGCGCAGCGCGGCCAGCGACAGGGTGGCGCCGATGCACATCAGCGCCAGCGGCAGGGTGAGACCCGCGAAGTAGCGCGCCGAGGTGTCCAGCCAGCGCGGCAGCTGCCACTGGAAATAGGCGAAGGGAATCGCCAGCAGGATACCGATGATCAGCGGATTGCCGAGGATGCTGCGCAGCAGGGTGCGCCAGTTGGCTTCCAGGTGCGGACTGTAGATCGCCAGCACGATGGTCGAGAGCACGTTGTAGAAGAGGATGACCATGCCGGCCATGATCCCGCCCACCGACAGCCCATAGTCGCCGTACTGGGTCGTCGCCAGGGCCAGGCCGACGATGCCGCAGTTGCCGCGAAAGGCACCCTGCACATAGACCCCGCGATCGGCATGGGGGCAGCGCCAGAGCGCCCAGCCCCAGGCGGCGAGAAAGCTCACCACCGTGGCCAGGGCGAAATAGCCCAGCAGCAACGGCTGCAGCGCCTCGCCGAGATCGGCCTTGAGGATGCCGAGAAACAGCAGGGTCGGCATGGTGGCGCGAAACACCAGCGCCGAGGCGGTGTTGATGAAGGGGGTGTCGATCCAGCCCAGCCGCTTGAGCACGCAGCCCAGCAGCACCAGGGCGAAGACCGGGGCGGTGACGTCGAAGGTCGCCTGGACCAGGGCAAGCACGTCGGACATGGCGGAAGGCATCGCGGAAACGGCTCGCGATGGTAGCAGGCACGGCGCGCCCCGGGTTCCTTCCTTCCGTCATCGCGAAGTGACATCAGTCAATGCTTAGCTTACTATCTACCCGCCCGATTCAGACGACGCCCCCGATCCATCCCCTCCTTCGCTTCAGCGCGACCGCTCTAGCCTCCTGCCAGGGAAGCCGGCGAAGGGGTGGAACAATAAGACAGACAACAGGTTCAGACGTAGCAGACGACAGATCCGCATGCGGTTCCGATTTGCGATGTCGTCGATCGAGTCGAAGTCTCTTTTCACGATTGCATTGCGAGCGCTGCCATGACTGTCACTTCCAACGCGAGACCGGGAGGCCTGCCTGCCAGGTTACTCGGCATCCTGTTCATCCTCCTGGGCCTCGCCCTCTTGGGGCTGGGCATCAAACTGGCCACCCTCGGGGGGTCCCTGTATTACCTCGGCGGCGGCGTGCTGCTCGCCCTGAGTGGTTACCTGCTGTGCATCCGGCGGGCCAGTGGGGTCTGGGTCTATGCCTTCTTCCTGGTGATGTCCACCGCCTGGGCCGTACTGGAAGTCCAGTTCGACTGGTGGCAGCTGGTGCCGCGCCTGGCGCTCTGGTTCGTCCTCGGCCTGGTGCTGCTGATCCCGGTGTTCCGCCGTCCGCTGGACAGCCGTAGTGGCGGCCTGCCGCTGGTCGGCTCCCTGGTGATCGCCGCGGTCGTCGCCCTGGTTGCCCAGTTCGTCAACTACAACCGTCTGGACGGTGACCTGGGCCGCGATACCGCAGGCGTCGAAAGCGCCGCCCCAACCGCCGCCGATGGCGACTGGCCGTCCTATGGCCGCACCGCCTTCGGTGATCGCTACTCGCCGCTCAAGCAGATCGACGTCAACAACGTGAAGGAGCTGCAACCGGCCTGGACCTTCCGTACCGGCGACATCCCCGGCCCGAACGATCCCCAGGAGACCACCGCGGAAAACACCCCGCTCAAGGTCAACGGCAAGCTCTATGTCTGCACGCCGCACAGCCAGGTGATCGCCGTGGACCCCGACAGCGGCAAGGAAATCTGGCGCTTCGATCCCAAGCTGAGCACCCAGCACGCCGACAGCTTCAAGGGCTGGGCGCACATGACCTGCCGCGGCGTGGCCTACCATGACGACGCCACCTACGCCGGCACCACCACCGCCGGCCAGAGCCCGGCCACCGGCAGTGCCGTGCCGGTCGACGAGCAGAGCACCCCGGCCGCCAGCAGTTGCCCGCGCCGCCTGTTCCTGCCCACCGCCGACACCCGCCTGATCGCCCTCAACGCCGACACCGGCAAGGTGTGCAGCGACTTCGGCGACAACGGCCAGGTCGACCTGACCGCCAACATGGGCAGCTTCACGCCCGGCGGCTACTACTCCACCTCGCCGCCGGCGGTGACCCGCAACCTGGTGATCATCGGTGGCCACGTCACCGACAACGTCTCCACCGACGAGCCGTCCGGGGTGGTCCGCGCCTACGACGTGCACAGCGGCAAGCTGGTGTGGAACTGGGACAGCGGCAATCCGGACGCCACCGCGCCCATCGCCGCCGATGGCGTCTACACCCGCAACTCGCCCAACATGTGGTCGATGATGGCCGTCGACGAAAAGATCGGCATGGTCTATCTGCCCATGGGCAACCAGATGCCCGACCAGTGGGGCGGTGACCGTACCCCGGACTCCGAGAAGTACAGCGCCGGCGTGGTCGCCCTCGACATCGCCACCGGCAAGGTGCGCTGGAACTACCAGTTCACCCACCATGACCTCTGGGACATGGACGTGGGCGGTCAGCCGACCCTGGTGGACATCAAGACCGAAGGCGGCGTGAAACCCGCGCTGATGGCCTCGACCAAGCAGGGCAGCATCTATGTGCTGGACCGCACCAACGGTCAGCCCATCTACCCGATCAAGGAAACCCCGGTGCCCCAGGGCGCGGTGGAAGGCGACCACACCTCGCCGACCCAGCCGGTCTCCTCGATCAATCTGGCCGCGCCGACCCTCAAGGAAAGCGACATGTGGGGCGGTACGCCCTTCGACCAGGCGCTGTGCCGCATCGCCTTCCGCGAGCACCGCTACGAGGGCATCTACACCCCACCGTCCACGCAAGGGTCGATCGTCTACCCGGGCAACTTCGGCGTGTTCGATTGGGGCGGTATCTCGGTCGATCCGGTGCGCCAGATCGCCTTCCTCAACCCCAGCTACATGGCCTTCACCTCCAAGCTGGTACCGCGTGAAGAGATCGCCAACCAGCCGGCCCGCAAGAGCGAGACCGAGGGCATCCAGCCCAACAAGGGCGCGCCCTATGGCGTGATCCTGTCGGCCTTCCTGTCGCCGCTGGGCCTGCCTTGCCAGGCACCCGCCTGGGGCTACGTGGCGGGTCTCGACCTGACCACCGGCAAACTGGTCTACAAGCACAAGAACGGCACCGTGCGCGACAACTCGCCGGTTCCGCTGCCCCTGCCCATGGGCGTGCCCAGCCTGGGCGGCACCGTCACCACCGCCGGTGGCGTGGCCTTCCTCAGCGGCACCCTGGACCAGTACCTGCGTGCCTATGACGTGAAGAACGGCAAGGAACTGTGGAAAGGCCGCCTGCCAGCCGGTGGCCAGACCACCCCCATGACCTACACCGGCAAGGACGGTCGCCAGTACGTGCTGGTCTATGCCGGCGGCCATGGCTCGCTGGGCACCAAGCAGGGTGACTACGTGATGGCCTTCGCCCTGCCCGAGAAGAAGTAAGGGCGCCCGCGCCCGAGCTCCCCTCTCCTCCGGGAGAGGGTTCGGGGTGAGGATGCTTCGAGCATTTTTGACATCCTGTTGGAACCCCCCTCGCCCCACCCCGAAATCCCGGCCCAGCCGGGATTTTTTTCGCCTGGGTTTTTTCTCTCTATGAAAAGAGCCCCCTGGCACCCAGGGCCCAGCGGAAAAGGCTGCGCCGTTTTCCACGCTACGGGGTCAAGACCGTGCCTCGAACGCTCCCTCTCCCCCTGGCAGAAGGCCAGGGGGAGGACAAACCCAGGTACCCCATCCGCTCCTCTCCCTCTCCCCTTGGGAGAGCGCCGGGGTGAGGGCCAAACCAGGCACGGCTCTCGCTCTTCCCCCTCTCCCCCAGGGAAAGGGCCGGGGTGAGGGCACGCCCCGCTCCATCACCTTCCCCTGGACTCGGTTAAGCTACCCCCATGCCCAGCTCTCTTTCCCAACACCGCCGCCTGCGCCTGGCCAACGGCCTGGCCGTCGCCCTGCTGCACGATCCCGAGCTGCCCCAGGCGGCCGCCCTGGTGCGCATCGGCGCCGGCAGTCACCAGGCACCGCGAGCCTTTCCGGGGCTGGCGCACTTTCTCGAACACCTGTTCTTTCTCGGCAGCCGGCGTTATCCGGCGGCGGACGGCCTGATGCCGCTGGTGCAGCGCCTGGGCGGCGAACTCAACGCCAGCACCCGCGAGACCACCACCGACTTCTTTTTCGCCCTGGCCCCCGAGCATCTGGCCGCCGGGCTCGCCCGACTGCTGGACATGCTCGCCGCACCGCTGCTGACACCAGACGCCCAGCGCCGCGAACGCGAGGTGCTGCACGCCGAATTCATCGCCTGGTCGCGCAGCGCCGATACCCGCCGCGACCTGGCCCTGGCCCTGGCCGCCGGCCTGCCCGCGGACCATCCCGCCGCCGGCTTTCACGCCGGCAATCGCTACAGCCTGCCGCTGCAGAGCCGCGCCTTCCAAAGGGCGCTGCGCGCTTTCCAGCACCAGCACTACCGCGCCGGTAACGCCCTGCTGGTGCTGGCCGGGCCACAACCGCTGGCCGAACTGGCAGAGCTGGCCCGCGAACACGGCGCCGTCCTGGCATCCGCTCCTGCGTCCGCGAATGCAGCGCCCCCGCCACTCCCGGCCACCGGCGAACGCTGGCAGACCATTACCGCCGCGCTGCCCAGGCTGGCCCTGCAATTCGCTCTCGACGACCTGCCGCCCGGCAGCTGGGAGGCGGCGGAGCTGCTGGAGGCCCTGCTGCTCGGCGACCATCCCGGCGGCCTGCCCGCCCTCCTGCGCCAGGCGGGCCAGGCTGAACAGCTCAGCCTCGCCTGGCCCTATCGCCAGGCCCGCCAGGGCCAGCTCCGGCTGGATCTCTCACCCGGTCCTCAGGCCAGCCCCGGCCACCTGACCCGCACCCTCCTCGCCTGGCTGGACACCCTGCGCCAGACACCTCTCGCCACGCTGCAGCAGGGTCACGCCGAGCGGGTCCGGCGTCAGTGGGCCACCCTGCCCGCCCTGGCGCTGGCAAGACGCCTGGGTGAACGCCTCTGGCTGGATCGACCCGGAGACGCCTGGCCACAACCGGCCCTCTCGCCCGCCGCCCAGGCCGCCTGGCCGCGGCTGCTCGCGCAACTGGTCCCGGAGCGTCTCAGCGGTTTCGCCGCCGGCCTGGCCGATGCAGCGAACCGGGCATCGCCCGTCGCCGCCCCCTTTAGCCTGCCACCGCCCAATCCTTTGCTCGTTGACCCCGTACCTTCGAGCGCCCCGGCGCTGCAGCCCTGGCCGATCAGTCAGGCCCTTGCCCCGCAGCAGCGCGAAGGCCTGCTGTTCCTGCACTGGCGATGGCCGGGGCCGCCACCGGTCGCGCCCGACGTCCGGGTGCTGGGCGCGCTCCCCCGGCTGGCCGCCGAAGCGGGCGTCAACCTGCGCTGGAGTCCACCGGGGGCGCCCTGGGAGTTGCGACTGCAAGGCTGGGCCGCGGCGCTGCCGGCGGTGCTGGAGCAGGCGCTCGGACGCCTGACGGCGGAGCGGGATAACAGCAGCCCGGCACCCGCGGTCCCGCCCGAGCCCATGCTGATCCGCCAGCTGCTCAAGGTCCTGCCCGAGCGACTGACTGCAGTCACGCCGCTGACGGAGATTGCCGAAGGCCCGCGTTGGCAAGCCCTCGCCTGCGGCCTGCCGCGGACGGCGCAGGCATCCCTGGCTGCCGTCACCCCGCCGCCCCGGCCCCAGGCCGGGCCGCGGGGCGAACTGTCCAGCTTCACCGGCCGCCACTGGCACCCCGAACCCAGCGCCGATGCCCAGCAGGCGCTGCTGCTGTTCTGTCCGCAACCCGACGCGCGCCCCACCACCGAAGCCGCCTGGCGGCTGCTGGCGGCGCGCCTGCAAGGACCGCTGTTCCAGCGTCTGCGCAGCGAGCGGCAACTGGGCTACGCGATATTTTCCGCCTATCGCCAGCTGGGCGATCAGGCCGGTCTTTTGATCGGTGTTCAGTCACCCCAGGCCCGGGCAGCGGAGATCCTGGCGGAAATCGAAGGCTGCCTGGCCGACAGCCTCAAGGCGGTGCAGGCCGAGGCCACGACGCTGGCAGAAGACATCCGTCAGCTGGTGCGCGACTTCAGCCCCGCCACCCCTCAACGCGCCGTCCTGGCCGAGCGGCTCTGGTGGGGCTTCCAGCGCAGCGGGACGCTGGATCTCGCGCCCCTGCAGCAGGCCCTGGCCGCCCTGGATGACGGGGCCCTGCAGCGGGCCTGGCAGCAACTCACCGCCAGCGACGCGCCGCGCTTCGCCCTGGCCAATGCCGGCGCGCCATCCGGCTGGATGTCATAGCTTTCAACACTTTCCCGGGAGCGTCGGCCAGCCTTGGCGGTCAATCTGTTGCAGGATCGGTAAGACAGTTATGTCCGCCGGACCGCCAGCGATTCGTCGCGGCAAAAACCCTTAGCTAGATAACATTTGTTAGACTTGACGACCGGATCCATCCGGCTTTCGCAGTCAAAAGAGGAGACCTCCCATGTGGACCAAGCCTGCTTACACTGACCTGCGCATCGGCTTCGAAGTCACCATGTACTTCGCCAACCGTTGATGCGCCCCACGCCCCGGTTCGCCGGGGCGTACTTTTTCCAGGTTTAGCCTTTCCCATGCATATCCAGATTCTCGGCTCCGCCGCCGGCGGTGGCTTTCCCCAGTGGAACTGCAATTGCGTCAATTGCGACGGCTTCCGCAAGGGCACCCTCAGGGCCCAGGCCCGTACCCAGTCCTCCATCGCCCTGTCCGACGACGGGGTGAACTGGATCCTGTGCAACGCCTCGCCCGACATCCGCGCCCAGCTGGCCGGCTTCGCCCCGCTGCAGCCGGCGCGGGCCCTGCGCGACACCGGCATCCGCGCCATCGTCCTGCTGGACAGCCAGATCGACCACACCACCGGCCTGCTCAGCCTGCGTGAAGGCTGCCCCCACCAGGTCTGGTGCACCGAGATGGTCCACCAGGACCTCACCACCGGCTTTCCGCTGTTCAACATGCTGGAACACTGGAACGGCGGGCTCAGCTGGCAGCCCATCGCCCTGAGCGGCAGCTTCACCATTGCGGCCTGCCCGCATCTGGAATTCACGCCCTTCCCGCTGCGCAGCGCCGCGCCGCCCTATTCGCCCCATCGCCACGATCCACATCCGGGCGACAACCTGGGGCTGCTGGTCCATGACCGACAAACCGGCGGCAAGCTGTTCTATGCCCCGGGCCTCGGCCAGCCGGACGCCGCCCTGCTGGAGCTGATGGGCCAGGCCGACTGCCTGCTGGTGGACGGCACCCTCTGGACCGACGACGAGATGCAGCGTCGCGGCGTGGGCACCCGGACCGGCACCGAGATGGGCCACCTGCCGCAGAGCGGTCCCGGCGGCATGCTGGAGGTGCTGGCCGGCTTCGCGCGCCAGCGCAAGGTGCTGATCCACATCAACAACACCAATCCGATCCTGGACGAAGACTCCCCCGAACGCGCCATCGTCGCGCGCCAGGGCGTGGAAGTCGCCTGGGACGGGATGTCCATCGAGTTGTGAACGCCATGCCCAACGCCCTCACGCCCGCCGAATTCGAAGCCGCCCTGCGCGCCAAGGGCGACCTCTACCATATCCACCACCCCTATCACGTGGCCATGTACCAGGGTCGTGCCAGTCGCGAGCAGATCCAGGGCTGGGTGGCCAACCGCTTCTACTACCAGGTCAACATCCCGCTCAAGGACGCCGCCATCCTGGCCAACTGCCCGGATCGCGAGATCCGTCGGGAGTGGGTGCAGCGTATCCTCGACCATGACGGCGAGCCCGGCAGCGAAGGCGGCATCGAGGCCTGGCTGCGCCTGGCCGAGGCCACCGGCCTGGATCGCGAGCAGGTGCTCTCCCAGGAACTGGTGCTGCCCGGGGTGCGCTTCGCGGTGGACGCCTACGTCAACTTCGCCCGCCGCGCCTCCTGGCAGGAGGCCGCCAGCAGCTCCCTGACCGAGCTGTTCGCGCCGCAGATTCACCAGTCGCGGCTGGACGCCTGGCCACAGCACTACCCCTGGATCGATCCGGCCGGCTACGAGTACTTCCGCACCCGCCTGGGCCAGGCCCGCCGCGACGTCGAGCACGGCCTGCAGATCACCCTGCAGCACTACACCAGCTGGGAATCCCAGCAGCGCATGCTGGAGATCCTGCAGTTCAAGCTGGACATCCTCTGGAGCATGCTGGACGCCATGAGCATGGCCTACGAACTGCACCGCCCGCCCTATCACAGCGTCACCGCCGAGCGTTGCTGGCACCGAGGAATCGACCTATGAGCTTCGACCGCACCCAGGTGCCGCGCTGGCGTCCCGGCTACCGCTTCCAGTTCGAGCCGGCGCAGGACGCCCATGTGCTGCTCTATCCCGAGGGCATGATCAAGCTCAACGACAGCGCCGCCGCCATCGGCGGGCTGATCGACGGCCAGCGTGACGTGGCCGCCATCATCGAAGCCCTCGACGAACGCTTCCCCGGCGTCCCCGAACTGGGTGCGGACGTCGAACAATTCATGGAGGTCGCCCGTGCAGAGCACTGGCTCCTGCTCGGCTGACATCAGCCTGCCGGGCACGCCCATGCAGTTGCCGCAGCCACCCACCGTTGCTGCGCCCAGCGTCGGCCTGCCCCTGTGGCTGCTGGCCGAGGTCACCTATCGCTGCCCGCTGCAGTGCCCCTACTGCTCCAATCCCCTGGACTTCGCCGCCCAGGGGCGCGAGCTGACCACCGAACAGTGGTTCAAGGTCATGGCCGAGGCGCGGGAGATGGGCGCGGCCCAGATCGGCTTTTCCGGGGGCGAACCCCTGGTGCGCCAGGACCTCGCCGAGCTGATCCGCGAGGCGCGCCGGCTGGGCTACTACACCAACCTTATCACCTCCGGCATCGGCCTCACCGAGGCGCGCATCGCCGAATTCAAGGAGGCCGGCCTGGACCATATCCAGATCAGCTTCCAGGCCAGCGACGAACAGGTGAACAACCTGCTGGCCGGCTCGAAGAAGGCTTTCGCCCAGAAGCTGGCCATGGCCAAGGCGGTCAAGGCCCATGGCTACCCGATGGTGCTCAACTTCGTCACCCACAGGCACAACATCGATCGCATCGACCAGATCATCGACCTCTGCCTGGCGCTGGAAGCCGACTTCGTCGAACTCGCCACCTGCCAGTTCTATGGCTGGGCCGAGCGCAATCGCGCCGGTCTCCTGCCGACCAGGGCCCAGCTGGAGCGCGCCGAAGGCATCACCAACGAGTACCGCGCGCGTCTCAAGGCCGAGAACCATCCCTGCAAGCTGATCTTCGTCACCCCGGACTACTACGAAGAGCGCCCCAAGGCCTGCATGGATGGCTGGGCCAAGCTGTTCCTGACCATCACGCCGGACGGCACCGCCCTGCCCTGCCACGGCGCCCGGCAGATGCCCATCGCCTTCCCCAACGTGAAGGAGCAGGAGCTGCGGCACATCTGGTACGACTCCTTCGGCTTCAACGTCTACCGCGGCTACGACTGGATGCCCGAGCCCTGCCGCTCCTGCGACGAGAAGGAAAAGGACTACGGCGGCTGCCGCTGCCAGGCCTTCATGCTCACCGGCGACGCACGCAACGCCGACCCGGTCTGCGCCAAGTCGCCGCACCACGACCTCATCCTCGCCGCCCGCCAGGAAGCCGAGACCACGACCCAGCGGATCGAGGACCTGCACTTCCGCAACGAGCGCAATTCGCGGCTGATCGCCAAGGCTTGAAGCCGGCGGCGGCGCCAGGCACGCCAAGGTCGTCGGCGGAATCCGGTCCCCCGCGCCAAGGCGCAGGCTAGTCGACGGGACTCACCACCCACGGCTCCGAGGCATTTGCCTCCCGGCCGGGCAGTGACCATACTGCCCGGCCGGACCTTTTCGCCTCGTCGTCATGCCCTCGATACGCCCGCTGCGCCCTGCCGATATCCCTGCCGTTCTCGATATCCAGGCGGCCACCTACCCCGCCGACCTGCTCGAAGACCGCGCCTTCTACGTCAATCGCCTGGAGCTCGCCCCGGAGCACTGCTGGGCGGCGACCGATGCCGAAGATCGCCTGCGCGGCTATCTGATCGCCTATCCCTGGGACGACGGCCTGCCACCGGTGCTGGGGGCGCGCCTGGAGCAGCTGCCGAGCGAGGCTTGCACCTGGTTCCTGCACGATTGCGCGGTGCATCCCGCCGCCCAGGGCCAGGGCGTGGCCGGGCGGCTCTATCGCCACGCCAAGGGCCAGGCCCGACGCGCCCGCCTGCGCCAGGGGCGGCTGGTGTCGCTGTCCAACGCCATCGGCTACTGGCAGCGCCACCACTATCATCCGGTTCCCGCCGACGCCGCGCTCAAGGCCAAACTGGCCGGCTATGGCGCCGGCGCCTGTCTGATGCAGCGCACCCTCGAGACCCCGGACAACGAGCACGCGTAAAAACTGCAAATCTAAATGCAAGTATTTCGCTTTCGCCTTAACATGGTCCAGCCCAGGAGGGCTTCTGCCGCCCGGCGCTCTGGCGCGGGTATCTTGATCGCCGCTACAAGGAATCCCTGATGAACATCGCTCCAGCGTCTTCGGCCAAGGGCCGGCGCGTCTTTTCCGTTACCTTGTTGGCCGCCCTGCTGGCGCTGGGTGGGCAAGCCGCCCAGGCGCGCTCCAGCTTCGAAGCCCCCGATCCGGACTACCACGGCGAGATCAAGGCCAGCCCCGTCACCGGCACCGCCATCCTGGCCGGCAGCGAGGTGGCGCTGGACGGTCGTGGCTTCACCCCCGGTCAGCAGATCACCCTGTCCCGCGGCGGCGTGGCGCTCAACCCCGACGCCGCCTACGTGGCCGACGCCCAGGGCAACTTCAAGGCGACCCTGCGCATCCCCGAAGACGCCGCCCCCGGCCAGCACCCCATCGTCATCAGCACCGCCCAGCCTTCGGGCGCCGCGGTCTTCCCGCTCAAGGTCTCGCCGGTGGTGCCGCTATCCGGCGCCGACGCCTATAGCCTCACCGCGGTCAAACTGGTGCCCGGCCTCTACCAGGTGGACAGCAGCGCCAAGACCGGCGCCCTCTTCGTCACCTCGGCCGTGGGCCGCCCACCGGTCAAGGTCTCGCAACTGCTCAAGCTCGATCCCAAGGACCTGGCCATCGAACGCCAGATCACCCCGGCCGCCGCCCCCGGCGCGGAGGCCGGTGTCTACGCCGTCTACGGCGTGGGCGTGGACGATCGCAACGGCACCGTCTGGACCACCAACACCCGGCAGAACACCGTGGCGGTCTATCGCCAGAGCGACCTGGGCCTGGCCAAGCAATTCGAACCCGGCCTCGTGCCCCATGCCCACACCGTGGTGGTCGACGAGAAGCTCGACCGCGCCTTCGCCTCGGCGGCCATGACCCCGGACATCGTCAGCTTCGACGCCAAGACCCCGGCCGTGCGCAAGCACATCACCATCGAATCGGGCGTGCGCGGCGAGCAGTTCGCCGTGGTCGGCATGCACCTGGACCCGGCGGTGCACAAGCTCTACGCCGTCAGCCTGAAGACCAACGAAGCCGCGGTGATCGACGCCAAGACCGAGACCGTCGAGAAGGTCTTCCCGATCCAGGGCGCCAAGACCCCCATGGGCGTGGCCCACGATCCCCAGACCGATCGCCTGTTCATCACCGCCCAGGGCAGCGACAACCTGCTGATCGTCGACGCCAAGACCGGCAAGACCCTGCACAACGTCACCACTGGCGCCGGGGCGCTGAACGTGGCCTTCGACCCAGTCAAGCGCCTGGCCTACGTCACCAACCGCGGCGCCGGCACCCTGACCGTGGTCGACCCGGACGGCACCCTCAAGGCCAACCTGGAACTAGGTACCTACCCCAACCATGCGGTGGTGGACGCCAAGGGTGTGGTCTACGCGGTCAACAAGGCCAAGGGCCAGGATGATGCCGAGGGGGATCGGATTACTCGCGTGATGGCCAAGTAAGAGGCTTGCCCCTGGCCTGGACAACCTTCTTATCGCGGCCATGGGCCGCTCCTACAGGTGAGCCCCCTGCTGTAGGAGCAGTCCATGACCGAGATAAAGGCGTGATTCCAAGCTTGAGTTGAGCGCCAGCGAAGCCCAATGCCTTTGGGCTATCGGTGGCTAGCTGTTTATCGCATTTTGCTGATGTTTTTTGTTTCGCCCACCCGGGCGAGTCACTTTTGTCAGTCGCGACAAAAGTAACCAAAACCGCTTGCCCCGACCATCCGGCCCTTCGCTTCGCTGCGGGTCCGCTCACGCCAGCGCCGTTCCGGGGTCGGCCTACACGGGCCCTCCATGGCCCGTTAGGCCTCTCGCCGCATCCATGCGGCTCGACCCCTCCACGACGCTGGCGTTCGCCCTCCTGAACGGGGCGATTCGCTAGCCTGAAAGTGTTGGTTGAAAAGCGATAACCGTCTGTAGCGTGGACAACGGCGAAACCTTGTCCACAGGGATCGACGTTACGCGCCAACGGAAAACGCTGCGCGGTTTTCCACGCTACGACTGACTCTGGCTCTGCCTGTAAACACCGCAGTCTCAGGCTGGCGCCCCGTCCCCGTCAGTGAGGCCGAGTGCAGGTGTTGCGGAGGGGGATGCGAGGCAGGACGCCGAGCAAGGCGCGAGGGGCAGGAGGCCC